>CAMLHI010000069.1 GCA_946479705.1 uncultured Oxalobacteraceae bacterium | reverse complement strand
GTGATGCCGTAGTTCATGAAGCGCTCGAGATACAGCGCGGTCATGTCGATGTGGTCGGGATTGTCGAACCAGTCCTGGGAACGGTAACGGCGTTGCGGGGTGTTGGAGTCGCTCACTTTTCAAGCCTCAATCAAAAATGCGTGTTGCGCCAAGCCTGGCGTTTCTGTACGGAAGGTGAACAATGCACCAGCGAGCGGATATTCGGCGCGCTCTTCATCGCTCAAGCCCTTCCAGGCGGTGGTGACATAGGCGGTGCGCAGATCGTCGCCGCCAAAGGCCAGTTTGGTAATGTTGGGAACGGGGAAATGCACGGTCTGCACCAGCTCGCCGGCAGGAGTATAGCGGTCGATGCGGTGGCCGCGGAACATGGCCAGCCAGATATCGCCATTGGCGTCCACGGCCATGCCGTCCGGCCAGCCCGGCTCGGCCGTCTCGATGAACACCCGCTTGTTCGACAGCACGCCATCGTTGACGTCGAAGGCGTACATGGTGCGGCCCAGGGTATCGGTGTGGTACAGGGTCTTGCCGTCCGGGCTCATGGCCGGGCCGTTGGTGATGCGGTAGCCGGTGTCGGCCACCACGACCTTGCCGTCGCGCCCGATGCTGTAGAGAATGCCCGTGGGCGCCTCTTCCGGATCGTGCATGGAGCCGAACCACAGGCGGCCTTCATGGTCGACATAACCGTCGTTGAAGCGGTTGTCGGCCAGGTCGGCCTCGATCAGGTGCAGCGGCGCAAAGCTGCCGTCGGCTTCGTTAAAGCGGTGCACGCCGTCGCGCAGTGAACATACCAGCCCACCGCCCTCGACCGGCACGATGAAGCTGGCCTGGTTCGGCGCGTCCCAGGTTTGCCGCTCGCTGCCGTCGGCCTTGCAGCGGTGGATCTTGCGGCTCTTGATGTCGACGAAATAGACCGACTTGCTGGCGGCATGCCAGACCGGCCCTTCTCCCAGGTGGGCGCGCACGTCCCACAGCACCTCGGGTGCGAACAGCTTTTCCCCGGTGCTCATGCGCCGTACCATCCCGCGTCGACGAAGTATTCGCGGCCCGAGCAGGCGCGCGCATTGTCCGAGGCCAGGAACAGGGTCAGGGCCGCCACGTCTTCGCATTCCACGCGCTGCTGCAGCAATTGCGCCGCCATGATTTTCTTGCCCTCGTCCGGACCGGTCCACAGCTTTTCCTGGCGCGGGGTGCGTACGGCGCCAGGGATGATCGCGTTGACGCGGATATTGTGCTTGCCCAGGTCGCGCGCCAGGCCGCGGCTCATGCCTTCGATGGCCGCCTTCGAGGTCATGTACAGCGACAGTTCCGGCAGCGCCAGGTGCCAGGAGATCGAACCGAAGTTCAGGATCGTGCCGCCGCCGGCGGCGATCATGCCCGGCACCACGGCCTTGGCCGCGAAATACAGGTGGCGCAGGTTGACCGCCATGCGGTTTTCCCAGTAGGCCGCGTCCACATTCTGGATCTCGTGGCGGTCGTCATTGGCCGCATTGTTGACCAGGATTTCCACGTCGCCGTCGGCGGCGATGTCGGCGAACACCTGAGCCAGCATGTCCAGGTCCATCAGGTTGCAGTAGACGAATTTCGGTGCGTGCCTGGCGCCCACGGACAAGGTTTCGGCCAGTTGCTGCGATTCCTCGCGCGCGATGTCGAGGAAGGTCACCTTGGCGCCCTGCTGCACGAAGGCATTGACGAGCTCAGCGCCGATGCCGGTGCCGCCGCCAGTGACGACCACCCGTTTATCGGCCAGGTTGGGGTAAGTTGCGTATATCATTTTTTGTAGGTTGCTCATGCTTTGCTCGTCAAGGTTGCCGTCCGGGCGGGGGCCGGGACGGCAGGATCAATTATTTCAACAGGCCGCGGCGGGCCAGGTTGGTAAACAGGGCGCGCGTGCCGAAGGTCCACGGCGCGATCGCATCGCTGCGCTGCACGAAGTTGACCAGGGTGCCCAGCGCCGGCGTCGAGATGCTGACGCGGTCGCCCAGGTGGTGGGTGAAGCCGCCGCCCTTGGCGCCGCGGTCCTTGATCGGCGAGAACATCGTACCCAGGAACAGCATGAAGCCGTCCGGGTACTGATGGTGCTTGCCGCAGGTTTGCGCCACCAGGTCGAGCGGATCGCGCGAGATTTCGCGCATGCGGCTCGAACCGTCCAGGCGGAAGCCGTCGTCCTGGCCTTCGATCAGCATCGACACTTCCGCTTCGCGCACCGTGTCGATGGTGAAGTGCTCGTCGAACAGGCGGATGAACGGCCCGATCGAGCAGGAACCGTTGTTGTCCTTGGCTTTACCGAGCAGCAGCGCGCTGCGTCCTTCGATATCGCGCAGGTTGACGTCGTTGCCCAGGGTGGCGCCGCGCACTTCGGCGCGGCTGTTCACCGCCAGCACGATCTCCGGCTCGGGGTTGTTCCATTCCGATTTCGGGTGCAGGCCGACATCGTCGCCGAAGGTCACCGAGGCCATCGGCTGCGACTTGGAAAACACTTCCGCGTCCGGGCCGATACCCACTTCCATGTATTGCGACCACATGCCCTGGGCGATCAAGTCCTGTTTCAGCTTGTCGGCGCTGGGCGAACCCGGCTCGATGGCGGACAGGTCCGAGCCGATCGACTGCTGCATGGCCGCGCGCAGTTCATTGGCCTTGTTCGGGTCGCCCTTGGCGCGCTCCTCGATCACGCGCTCGAGCAGGCTGACCGCGAAGGTCACGCCGCAAGCCTTGACCGCCTGCGCATCGCACGGCGCCAGCAGGCGCACGTCGCCCTGGGTGCGCGCCAGTGCATTGTCGATCAGGGCCTGGGCGCTGCCGAGCGATTCGCCCGGCGCGTTGCGCACCACGTCCAGCAGGTCGTCGCGTTCGAGCAGTTCGCTGACGGTGGCGGCGTGGGCGGTGATGTCGATCACCTCGCCCTGGCGCACGGCCACCACGCAAGGGCCGTCGATGGCGCCGGCGCGCCATACGCGGCCGACCAGCAAGGCGCGCTCGAGGTCTTGTGGCAGCGCGCTGAAAGTATGTTGTTCCATGTGTGTCTTCCTGTTGAAAAAAAATAGCTGATTGTCTGTCGGTCTTGAATCTTAGGCCTGCACGCCCATGCGGTACACGGTCGTGTGGCGCGCCGAGGGAGCGACGGCGCCGGCCATCAGGTCGGGACGGCTGCTCGCTTCCAGGCACAGGCCGTCGTGGGTGGCATGGCGCTGGCCGCGCCGCCCCGGCACGCCGTCGATGGCGCTGCCGCTGCAGAACTGCAGGCCGCTTTCGGTGGTGGACACCTGCAGCTGGCGTCCCGAACCGGGATCGTACACGCGCGCCACCTGGCGCAGCGCGCCGGCCTTGGCCTTGCCGCCCGCCTTGACACAGTAGCAGTGGCGAAAGCCGCCGGCGCGCATGATCTGCGGATCGGGCCAGTTCAGGCGCGGACCGATCGGCGCCGGCTGGCGGAAGTCGAAAGCCGAGCCGCCCACGCTGGCGCGGTTGAGCGGCACGCCGCTCTGGTCGATCTCGATGAACTGGTCGGCGTCGATCTGCAGCATGTGGTCGCCCACGTCGGTGGCGCCGCCGTTGAGGTTAAAGTACGGCGGCACATTGCCTTCGATGGAAAGCATGCCGTCGACTTCCATGGCCAGGCTGCCGTCGTCGTCGAGCTGGTAGCGCACGCTGCAGCCGTCGAGCTGCAGCACCACCACCGAGTCCGACTCGGCGCGGCCGTCGAACAGCGGGGCCGCGCCGACATGGGCGAAGCCCAGCAGCACATCGGCGATGCGGCCGTAGCGGTCGGGCGCGAGCCAGGACACCAGCGCGGCGCCACGCTCGCTGATCGTCACGCGCATATCCAGCGCATTTCGCAGCGTGAACAGCCGTGCGGCGACGGGCGGCCGGCTTGTGGTGGAAGGTTTAGTCGTCATCGCTGAGGTCTGTTACGTCATAAATGGAAAGTGGTTCGGCGCTGTCCAGGATGGCGCGCTGGGTGCCGGCGTTGCGGTCCTGGTAGGCGCGCGGCGTGCAGCCCAGTTCGCGCTTGAACACCGCGTGCATGTACTGCACCGAAGTGAAACCGCAGCTGAGGGCGACATCGCCGATACCCACATCGCCGCGCGCCAGCATGCTGGTGGCGGCATCGAGTTTGAAGCGCAGGATCTCGTCGTGCACGCTGCTGCCGAGCTCCTGGCGGAAGTAGGATTCGAGCGACGAGCGCGAGATGCCCACGTAGTCGGCCACCTGCCCGGTCTTGATGCCCTGGCAGGCGTACTGGCGGATGAAGTGGCGCGCACGCATCACGTGCGGGTGCTTGGCCGTTTCGTGGCGCGAGGAAGCCAGCACGTTGATGCCGGCCGGCGGCACCAGGATGCGGGTGTCGGCCAGGCGCGCGCCGTTGAGCATCTGGTCCAGCAGGTGGGCGGCGGCGCGCCCCATCTCCTGCGCGCCCTGGATCACGGAACTCATGGGAATGCGGGTGAGCATGCGCGCCAGCGGATCGTTGTCGATGCCGATCAGGGCCACCTGCTCGGGCACTTCGATGCCGGCGATGATGCAGGCCTGCAGCAGCTGGCGCGCGCGCGCATCGGTCACGGCGATGATGCCGACCGGCTTGGGCAGGCTGCGCAGCCACGCGATCTGCTTCTCGACCGCCTCGTCCCACGAGGGCGCGTTGGTGTTGTGGCCGCGGTAGATCTGGGCTTCCATCTTGTCGCGCCGCATCAGCGAGCGGAAGGCGTTCTCGCGTTCCTGGGCCCAGCGGTTTTCCATCGCCTCGGGCAGGCTGAAACAGGCAAACTGGCGCAGGCCGGCCTCGATCAGGTGCTCGTAGGCCAGCTTGATCAGCTTGTAGTTGTCGGTGGCGACGTAGGGGACGCCGGCCGGGTAGTTGCTCTCGTTTTCATACGAGCCGCCCACCGCGACCACCGGGATGCGGCTGCGCGAGAGCGCCGCCTGCACCGCCGGATCGTCGAAGTCGGCGATGATGCCGTCGCCATGCCAGTGCTCGATGCCCGGCAGGCGGCAGCGGAAGTCCTCTTCCAGGAACAGGTCCCAGGATGCCCGCGTGCTGGCCAGATGCGCTGCGATCCCCGCCATGATCTCGCGGTCGAAGATCTTGTTGGCGTTGAATAGCAGGGCGATCCGGTGCGACTTGGGCAGCTTGCTCATGCTCTCTCCCTTGGCCTCATGCGACCGTCAGGGTGGCGGACTTCAGGTCCACGCTGTTGGGACCGGCGGAAATCGTGAACGTCCCCGGCTCCACCACGCGCTTCAATGCGGTGTTGTAGAACCACAGGTCGGACGGCTTGATCTCGAAGCTGACGCTGCGCGTTTCGCCCGGCTTGAGCGTGAGGCGCTTGAACTTCTTCAGTTCCAGCAGCGGACGGGTGACCGAGCTGATGTCGTCGCGGATGTAGAGCTGCACCACTTCGTCGCCGGCCAGCGCGCCGGTGTTGCTCACCTCGACCGTCACCGTGGTCGAATCGGCCACGCCCATTTTGCTCTTTTCCAGGCGCGGGGCCGAGATCGAGAAGCTGGTGTACGACAGGCCGAAGCCGAACGGATACAGCGGCGTGGTCGCACCGTCGAGATAGCCGCGGCGCGCGCTCGGCTTGCGGTTGTAGAAGATCGGCAGCTGGCCGACATTGCGCGCCAACGACACCGGCAGCTTGCCGCCCGGGTTGGCGCGGCCGAACAGCAGGTCGGCCGCGGCATTGCCGGTTTCCTGGCCCATGTACCAGCCTTCCAGGATGGCGTCGGCGCGTTCGGCGATCAGCTTGATCGACAGCGGGCGGCCGTTCAGCAGCAGGACCACGGTCGGCTTGCCCAGGTCGAAGATGGCCTTGGCCAGATCGTTCTGCTGGCCCATCAGGTCCAGGCTGTTGCGGTCGCCCAGGTGATTGTCGGCCCAGGCTTCGCGGCTGGTCTGCTCGTTGTCGCCCAGGACCATCACGATGGTGTCGGCATTCCTGGCCGCGGCGACCGCCTCGGCGATCAGGCGCGCGTTCACGTCCGGCGCGGTGAACACCACCTTGTCCTCGCCCCACTTGTGGCCTTCGGTGATGCGCACGCCTTCCGACCACGCCACCGAAAAGCCCTGTGCCTTGCCTTCGGCTTCCAGGCCTTCGAGCACCGACACCACATGCCTGGGCACGTCGGAGTAGCCGCCGATCGGCGTGTCTTTGGCGTGGGTGCCCAGCACCAGCAGCTTGCCGACCTTCTTCGCATCCAGCGGCAGCAAGCCCTTGCTGTTCTTGAGCAGCACCGCGCTGCGGGTGGCCGCGCGGCGCGCCAGCGCCACCGCTTGCGGCGTGGCCGTCAGGCTTTCGGCCAGGCTGGCGTCCACATACGGCGACTCGAACAGGCCGGCGTCGAACTTGAGCTTGAGCACGCGCCGCACGGCCGCGTCGATCTCCTTCACGGTCAGCTTGCCGGCCTTGACGGCGGCGGCCAGCTTGACGTAGCCCTGCGGGTCCGGGGTCTCCACGTCCACGCCGGACTTGAGCGCGCGGATGCCCGCTTCGTCGGCATCGGCAGCCAGCTTGTGGCGGGTGACCAGTTCATTGATGGCAAAATAATCCGATACGGCCGCGCCCTTGAAGCCCCACTCGCCGCGCATCACCTCGGTCAGCATCCAGCGGTTGGCGTGCGAGGGAATGCCGTCGATCTCGTTATACGACGGCATGACGGCGCTGATATTGGTTTCGCGGATGATCTTTTCGAACGGCGGGAAGAAATCCTCGCGCAGTACGCGCTCGCCCACGTTGGCCGGGCCGATATTGGTGCCGCTCTCGGGCTGGCCGTGGCCGGTCAGGTGCTTGAGCATGGCGTGCACCTTGTCCTTCTTCAGGGGCAGGGTGTCGCCCATGAAGCCGCGCACGGCGGCCTTGCCGATCTCGCCGCACAGGTAGGGGTCTTCGCCATAGGTTTCCTCGATGCGGCCCCAGCGCGGCTCGCGCGCCACGTCCACCACGGGGGCGAGCGCGATATTGGCGCCGCGCGCGCGCATCTCGCGCGCCGCGTGCGAGAAGATCTCGGTGACCATGTCGGTATCGAAGGACGAGGCCAGCCCGATCGCCTGCGGGAAGCTGGTGGCGTCGCGCGCCACGTAGCCGTGCAGGGATTCCTCGTGCATCAGCATGGGAATGCCCAGGCGGGTCTGCTCGAGCGCCCATTTCTGCGCCGCGTTGACATAGTCGGCGGTGTCCTTGGGGCCGCGGTTGAGCTGGGCGCCATTGTCGCCGGCATTGCCGTCGGCGCCGCCAGCCTGCACGTCCGATGGGCGCGCCAGCATGCCCAGGCCGTTCGGGAAAGCCTTGCTGGCCTTCTCGGCCGAAAACGCGTTCGTGGCATCCTGTACCGCGCGCTTGGTCTGCCAGATGCACTGCAGCTGCATGATCTTTTCGTCCAGGCTCATGCGGCCCAGCAGGTCCTCGATCCGCTTGGGCACCGGCGCGGCCGGGTTCTTGTAGAGGGGAGTGGCGGCCGCGGCCAGGGCATTCACAGCGGGAAAAGCTGTCAAACCGGCCACACCACCTATCGTCGTCAGGAATCGCCTACGTTGCATAATCATTAATTCAGGTCCCCTCTATTTATAGTTATGCGGCATCCTGACTGTCGAACACTCGCTTCATTTTCCGACGTGACAGACGCTACCGCAATTATAAAAATCACCAACTTGGAGAATGATTCTATGCAAGGCAGAAGGTCTCCTCCTTGCGCCCCCATATTTACCGCAGCTTCCTCACACCCCGCTGTCGAGCCGGATCGGCGGGCGCATGCGCGGCGCCGCGTCGGACTGACGCCGGATCAGGGCAAAATCCATCACCTGGTGGTGCGGCTGCTCGATCACCCCTTCGCGCCGCGCGCGGATCTGGCGCACCAGCGACTGCAATGCCAGTTCCGCCATTTCCGCAATCGGCTGGCGCACGGTCGACAGCTCCGGCCAGATGGTGGTGGCCAGCGCGGTATCGTCGAAACCGGCCACGGTCAGGTCGCCCGGCACGTCCAGCCCGAGGCGATGGGCGATCGCCACCGCGGCCGCGGCCATGTCGTCATTGCTGGCGAAGATCGCCGTGGGGCGCTGCTCCAGGCCCAGCAGGCGCTCGGCCGCGTCCAGCCCGGAGCGGTAGGTAAACAAGCCCTGCTCGATCAGCTCGGGCGCCGTATCGGCGCCCTTCTCGGCGATGGCCGCCTTGAACCCGGCCACGCGGCGCGCGCTGGCGCTCTGGTTGGGGTGGCCGATCACGAAGCCGATCCGGTGGTGACCCAGCGCGATCAGGTGCTCGGTCATCACATACGCGGCCTGGTAGTCGTCGATGCTCACGGCCGACACGCGCCGGTCGGGCTGGCCGCAGGCCACCGCCACCACGGGGATGCCGGCCCGCGCGATCACGTCGACGATCAGCGGCACGTCGCACAGCGGCGGCGGCAGGATGATGCCGTCCACGCCATTGGCGATCAGGCGCTCGGCGTGGTGCTGCTCATCGTCGCCCGCCTCGCACTTCTCCACCAGCAACTGGGTATTGTTCAGGCTCGCCTGGTTGAGCAGGCCGACCAGGAACTCGCTCAGGTAGCCAGCGCTCGGATTACTGTACAAGAAGCCGATCCGCACAGGCTTGGACCCGGCCAGCCGGCGCGCGGCCTGGTTGGGCGCGTAGTTCAGCGCCGCCACCGCCGCGTAGACCTTGTCGCGGGTCTTGGCGCGCACCGAATTCTTGTCGTTCATCACACGCGACACCGTCATGGGAGACAC
>CAMLHI010000068.1 GCA_946479705.1 uncultured Oxalobacteraceae bacterium | reverse complement strand
TGCTGGTATCGAGCTACCGGATCAGCCATTCGGCGACCAGCCGCGATCCAGCGGGTGACAATTCGGCCGGCATCGCCATGCTCAAACAGGCGGTGAAGATTGGCGAAACATTCAGCCAGGCGGCGGTCACGCACGAGACCGTGGGGCTGGCCGCGCATCGGGGCGCGGGCAAGGCCAACGCCAGCGCGCTCGACGACAAGGCCGCGCCGCTGAAGGCGATGCTTGGGGCTGTATCGGGCATGGTCGATGGCGATGGTGGGGGCGAGGGCAAGCTGCCGCATGTCGGCGCACCGGTCATTGCCGTCTCTGCCAAGAGTGGACTTGGCGTGACGGCCGGCCAGAGTGTGCAGCTGTCCAACGGTGAAATGGCCACGCTGATGAGCGGGCGGGATGCGCAGTTCGTCACGGGTGGGCAGATGCGCGTGCACAGCGGGCAGGCCATTGGGGTGCTCGCCGGCGCCGTGAAGCCTGGCGATGGCGGCATCGGACTGCAGATGATCGCCGCGAAGGACGCGATCGATGTGCAGGCACAGGGCGATACGCTGAAGGTGCAGGCACGCGACATGGTCAATGTGATGAGCGCGAACGCGCACATCGACTGGGCCGCCGCCAAGCGCATCAGCATATCGACGGCGGGCGGGGCGAACATCACGATCGAGAACGGCAACATCACCGTGCAATGTCCGGGGAAGATCACCGTGCATGCCGGGAAAAAGAGTTTCGCCGAACCCGAGCGGCTTCCCTATCCCATGCCGGCGATCCCGAACAGCATTTGCATCGCTTGTCTGAAAAAATCGCTCGCCTCGGGGCCAGCGTTCACCTTGGTGGAATAGCGCGATGTTCATCGACAAATTCGACTCTTTGTGGCTGGCCCAGCTCGCTGACCGTGAGGCACAGCTACCCGCCGGGCAGCATCCGTGCCTCTTGATCGATGGAGCGTTTCTTCCAGGGATACACCGACGCCTAAAAGCTGCGGTGTCAGCCGATGCCATCCGCTTGCTCTTCGAACTCCTGCCCGGTTGCAGCGATGAGGCGCGCGATGTCTCGCCATTGTTGGTAGATTACCGGCTGAACAATGCTGCGATGGAAGCTGTCCTTGGCGCATGCAGTGGCTGGCCGATGGTCAGCGTCATTGTCACCAGTGAACCCATAGATCAGCTAGTGGCGCGCCTTGCAGCGTGGTGCATCATTGCATGTGAGGCGCAGCGCTTCAATTTCCGCTTCCCCGACACCCGGCGCCTTCCGAAAATCCTGGAGATTCTTTCGGACGAACAGAAAGGGCACATGCTAGGGCGGGCGCGCGAGGTGCTTTACATCGAACGGGACGGTAAATGGAAGACCATAGCGCTGAATCTGGAGGGCAGCGATTCCACCGAAATTCCGCGGCTGTCGGAACGGCAGTTTGGCGCGCTGGTTCAGGATGGCGAGGCCGACTCGATCATCGAACTCCTGCGTCAGCGCGGGGATGAGATTGTCTTGGATCCTTCGGTGACATTCGGCCGGGTACAGGCAGCATTGGTAGCCGCCGAACATGGTGAGTTGGACGATTCAACGCGCATCGATTGGTGCGCTTACCGCGTACAACGGCCGAAGGTGGACTTTGCCGAACTGTTGACCGAATTGGCGGCTTGGCAGGCAAAAAGGGCTCAGTGAAGGCGTTTGCCAGCGTGCCTGAATACGTGACGAATTTTAAGATGCAAAAGATTGGAGGGAATTGTATGAATGGATTTTCGGACTTGGGTTGGCGTTCTTTGCGGTGGATGATCCTTTTGCTCGCGTGCTTTCAAGCGCTTTGCGCCTGTGGCAAAAACGAGATTCCTGTGAATATTCACGGTGTAAATTATGAGGACAGCGCATTTAGCTATGTGATGTCCGATCCACAGAATAAGGTGAACCGCGCCGGCGGTGAGCTGATAGAACCTTTTTCCGCTGGTGGCATCATGTGCTGCTACATGCTTCCAAAAAAATGGCGACCTGGATTAAAGGTCGCGGTTAAGTGGGCGTATTGGTTAAGTAAGTCAAAAGGCGATGAATTGAAGGAATTTAAAAAGACCGATACCCTAGATATCCCATTTTACCCGCCCGGAAAACCTGTTGAACTATGGGTGTTGCGAAGCGACATCGATTCCTTAACAATTGTTGGAAGTGATTTTCAGCCTGATCATCCAGCGTGGCCGGGTAAACCCAAAGGGTGGCCCAAGCCTTCATTGGCATTTATGAGGGAGCGGTGGGAGTTGGAAGTGAAAGCAGCCCGAGATAACGTCGATCTGTATCAATCGTACTTGCAGCGTTTGCGTGACGACTCGTCGGGGACAGCGAAGGAATTATGGGAGAGTAGTGCGCAATATAATCCAGAGGAACTAAAAGGGTTTTCTGGGCCTCAAGACCCGAAATATCTGACCTATATCGAGACTGATCTACGTAAGTCGCTTGCCCGCACACAGCTTGTCCTTGAAGAAGAATTGAAAGGTCGACCATGACTGCTACGTTGATGCCGAGCGTCCCGATAGAATTTGCGGAGGCGGCCGATGTTTCGAAATTATTCAGGGAAGATGAGCGAAAGGAGATTGAAAGGAAATCTGAAATTCGAAGCCAATGGCATGCGCGCGATGTTAAACGATCATGTGACACGAATCTATTTTTTGGATTCTTCTTCGACGGAACAAAGAATAGCTATATAGATGCGGAAGCCGCCAAAAATCATTCGAATGTTGCGCGTTTATACGATTGCTATCCCGGTCAAAGCGTTCCGGCCGTACTGCCGGCCAGTGCAGAATGGCAATACAATCCCACAAAGTATTCCAACTACTTTCGCGTGTATGTTCCCGGAGTAGCCACGAAGTTTAGCCAAGTCGGCGATTCAGGCGAAGGGTACGAACAGAAACGTGGCGCTGCCTTAGGCGCGCAGGGAGAGCAGCGCATTGCATGGGCTTTGATTCAGGCTATCAATAACGTGCATCGATTCTTCCTGAAACAGCCACTGATCAGTTCCGCCGAGGCGCAGAATCTGGCGAACAGGCTGGTCATCTCTGCGCACCAAAGGCAATACATGCAGCCTCGCACCTCACGGTGGCTGGAAGGAAGTGCCATTGACAACAGTACGCGTGACGCCTTTGCGAAGCTCTTGAAGCGCCTGCACGCGAATGTGTCGAATCACTGGGTGGACCCGAAAACCGGCAAGCCCAAGAAGATCGATCCCGGGATTGTCAGGAATATCTATGTCTCGATCTTTGGCTTCTCGCGAGGCGCCACCGAAGCCCGTGCATTTACGAATTGGCTTCATTCGCTCTGCGGTCTGGACGCCGAGTTGCGCGGCGAACCGGCAGCGCTGACCCTGGGCGGCTTCCAGGTGCACTTCGACTTTCTGGGATTGTTCGATACGGTGGCATCCGTTGGCGTTGGCAATACCTTAGGCAACAGCATCGGGGGCGCCTGGGATGGACATGGAGCCTGGGCCGACGCCGAGGATTCATTGAGGATCCAACACGGTATCCGCTGTGTGCACCTCGTCGCGGCACACGAAGTGCGGCGAAGCTTCCCGCTCGATTCGATATCGCATGGCACGGCCCTGCCAGAAAATTGCGATGAAGTCGTCGTTCCAGGCGTGCACTCGGACCTTGGCGGGGGCTATGCACCGACCGAACAGGGCCGGGGAACCGATCCCGATGGGACCGACATGATGTCGCGCGTACCGCTTATCTACATGTACAAGATGGCCAGGCTGGCTGGCGTACCGCTGAAGCTGGAATTCGCCAGTGCGGTCGCGAAAAGCCGATTCAAGATTGACCCCGCTACGATCACGGCGATGAACGGCTACCTGGCCTGCAGCAAGGTCAAGACCGGGCCCCTGGCGGCAATCATGCGCGAACAGCAGCGCCTGTGCATCGAATGGCGCGTAGCCCGGCGTGCGAACGGCACTGCGCCCCTTGAACGCACGAACAGCTTTCTTCGCGCCAGCACCTTCGATCAAAACGATCTGCATAGTGCCAATCTGGAATTTGACAAGGAAATCGCCGAGTTCGAACAATGGCTGCTTGCCAAAGGGGCCGGGTTTCAGCCAAAAGAGCAGCCGCTCGGTTACAACGATTCCCACGCCGGCGAATGGGAGGAGATCGCCACATGGTGGAAGAAAACGACCGTTCCGCCCACTGCAGTCACGGAATTTTTCGATAGCTACGTCCACGATTCGCGCGCCTGGTTCAAGGTGGCTGGGAAGGATAATGAAGCGGAAGCGCTTGAGGAATTGAAGATTGCGGCCGAGCGGCGCCAGCGTCTCAAGGCGTATAACGACCGAGAAGCAGATCGCATCGCCCGAATGAACCAGCAGGCAGCTCAGCGAGGGACCGACAGGCTTAGCTCGCTGCCTATGCAGTTCCATCCGATCAGCGACGGTTTTTCAAGTGCACAGCGCGGCGCCATTGACGAGTTCTTGCGAACGAAGCGCCTGCCCCGCATGATTACTGATGGGCGCGAACCGTTCAGCTATTTCGTGCGCGCGGGCTACCTGCGTTACCGAAAAGTCTATGCCGGCGGCGACAGCATCCTGATTTCCCAAGGTGGCAGCGCAAGCGATAGCGCGCGCGATGCGACAGCGATCGCGGCACTCGACGGAGCGACCGCCCCCGGCGCCTGACCCAGGCGAACCGGCGCTACTCGGCAATCACCACGCGGTTCTTGCCGCTCTGCTTAGCCTGGTACATGGCCTTGTCGGCGCGGCCGATCAGGCTGGCCTGGGCTTCATTGGGCACGCGCAGCGCCACCCCGGCCGAGAAGGTAATCAAAAGTTTTTCGTTCTCGTGCATGAAGAAATGCTTGGTCAGTTCGCGCTGCAGCCGTGTCATGGTCTGGAACGCCGCTTCCACGCTGGTTTCCGGCAGCAGGATGACGAATTCCTCGCCGCCGAAGCGGGCGATCACGTCCATCGAACGGATCGTTTCCTTGACGATCTTGACCAGATGCTTGAGGGCCGCGTCGCCGGCCAGATGGCCGTGGGTGTCGTTGAGGCGCTTGAAGTCGTCCAGGTCGAGGATGGCGACGCACAAGGGCGTGCCGCGCCGGTCAGAGCGCGCGGTTTCGCGCTCGAACACATCGTCCAGCCCGCGCCGGTTCAAGCTGCCGGTAAGCTGGTCTTCGCGCACCAGCTCGCTCATATGCTGCAGCTTCGCTTCCAGCGAGTGAATGCGCTGCTCGGCTTCCTGCACTTCCTGGCGCGCCTGGATCATGCGGTCGCGCGACTTGAGCGCTTCGGTCTGGACAATGCGGGTTTCGCGCAGCACCTCGTCGAGGATCGTGTTGAGCTCGATGATGTTCTGGGCATGGCTGATCTTTTCCGAAAAGCCGCCGATCTTTTCGTGGAAGTCGCCGGTGGTGGTGGCCACCGAACTGAGGCGGTCGATGAAGGTCATCATCATGTTCTTGACCGTCAGTTTCACGTCCGACAGGCTGTGCCTGAGCTGGCTCTGCTTGTAGATCACTTCCTTCAGGCTGCGGGTGGCGTCTTCCAGCGCGCGCTGGTCGAGCGGGCCGGCAATCAATTCCTGCACCGCGTCGATCTGGCCGCGCAGCCAGCTGTCGTCGTCCAGCAATTCGCTGACGTTTTCCAGCAGCAGCTTAAATAGCCGCAGCAGCAATTCCTGCTGCTCCGCCACGTCGCCGCCCTTGATTTCGATCTGGTAGCACAGCTGCTTGAGGCGCAGCGCGATTTCGTTGAGGGCGTCTTCGGTGTGGGCGCCCTTGACGGCCGCGCCCAGCGATTCGGCTTCCGTGACCAGGGTGGGCGAACCGGACAGCAGCGAGGCCACCGCGAAGGTCAGGGTGCGGCTGAGCAGGTCGCGCAATTGCTTCGATTCGGCCCCTTCGCTCAGCATGGCCAGTTCGATGCCGCCCGCCGCCGCGCTCTTGCGGAAATGCTTTTCCACCAGCTGCGACAGGCTGCGTGCATAGCCGTCCCAGTCGCGGGTCTTGACGGCGCGGTTGAAACGGCGCCCGAAATCGGCCAGGTCGCCCGGCGTGTCGGCCAGGCGGGTGGCAAAGCCGCTCAGCACGTTCTCGGCGCCGTCGTCGGGCGCGGCCGTGGCCGCCGCCGCGTCGTCGATGCCGGCAATTTCGTTGTAGATATCGCGGTAGGCCGAGGGCGTCGGCGCGATGCGGCGCGAGGCCAGCCGCCGGAAGGCTTCGCGGGCAATGTCGGCCGGATTCTGGCCGGTTGGGGTGGTCGGTGGGGTAGCCATGCTGAAATCAAATCCCTCGAATGGTCGCTTGATTATACGAATGATAATCGGATTTGTTTTCTGCCATGAGCCGATTAAGGCCGAAAAAGCATCTTACTTTTTGGCATTAAATGGTGTCATTCGATCAGCTGGTTCTTGATCGCGTAATGGGTCAGTTCGGCACTGTTCTTGAGCTTCATCTTCACCAGCAGGCGGGCGCGGTATTCGCTGATGGTCTTGACCGAGAGCGACAGTTCGCGCGCGATGTCCGACACCGTCTTGCCCGAGGCGATCATGGTCAGGGTCTGGTATTCGCGGTCGGAAAGGGTATCGTGCAGGGCCGCTTCGTGGTCTTCGCCGACGGCGGCGGCCAGTTCCTGGGCCAGCGCGGCGCTGACGTATTTTTGCCCGGTGGCGACCTGGCGGATCGCCGTGACCAGTTCCCTGGGCGCGCTTTGCTTGGTCAGGTAGCCGGCCGCGCCGGCTTTCAGGGAGCGGATCGCGTACTGGTCTTCGCGGTGCATCGACAGCATCAGCACGGCCGTCTCGGGACGCTCCTTCTTGACCTGCTTGAGCACCTCGATGCCGCTCTTGTCGGGCAGGGAAATGTCGAGCAGCATGACGTGGCATTTGGATTTACGGAACAGCTTGATGGCATCGACCCCGTTTTCGGCCTCGCCGGCGACGATGATGTCGGGCGAGTCGCCCAGGATTTGCTTGAGGCCTTCGCGCACGATGGCGTGGTCGTCGGCGATAAAAACGCGGATGGTGGCTTTGTCGGTCATTGTTCTTGGGGTTTGCTGTCGAGCCTGATGTCGATGGTCACTATCGTGCCACCCCCGTCGGCTGGCGACAAGGTCATGGTGCCGCCCAGCGCGGCGGCGCGTTCGTTCATGCCGCGCAGGCCGAAGGAGTGCGGTTTGCGGCGGTCGGCCGGGGCCACGCCGCTGCCGTTGTCGGCGATCGACAGGCACAGGCGGCCGTCGTGGCGGCGCAAATGCACCGCCACCCGGCTGGCGCGGGCGTGCTTGGCGATATTGGTCAGCGCTTCCTGAAAGATTCGGAACAGCGCGGTGGCGTGGTCGCCGGGCAGGTCGATGTCGGCCTCGTCCGAGGAGAAACCGCAGGCGATGCCCATCTGCTTTTCGAATTCGCGCGCCTGCCATTCGAGCGCCGGCACGATGCCCAGGTCCAGCATCGAGGGGCGCAGGTCGAGCGAGATGCGGTGCACCGATTCGATGCTGCGGTCGACCAGGGCGTCGACGTAGGCGGCCTTGTCGGCCAGCTGCGGCTGGTCGGGCGGCAGGCGCTTGACCAGCATGGCCAGGGCCATCTTGATGGCGGTGAGGTTGCCGCCCAGGTCATCGTGGATTTCGCGCGCGATGCGGGTGCGTTCCTGTTCCTTGACGTTTTCGATGTGGGCGGTCAGCTCGGCCAGGCGGGCGCGCGAGCGCAGCACTTCCTGCTGCTCGAGTTTGCTGGCGGTGATGTTGGTCATGATGCCTTCCCACTGCACCGCGTCGCCCAGCGCGCGCGGGGTCGAGCGCAGGTTGATCCACTTGGTGTCGTTCCATTCGGCGATGGCGATCTGGCCTTCCCAGTTCCAGCTGGCCAGCGCGCGCGCCGAGTCGTGCATCGAATCCAGGTAGGACTGGCGGTCTTCTTCGACGATCAGGGCGAGGAAGCGCTGCGGCGCGGCATGCAGCTCGGCCGCGGACAGGCCCAGCAGGGCGGCGCAGCCTTCGCTCAGGTAGGGAAAGGCCACGCTGCCGTCCGCGTGCAGCACGAACTGGTAGACCAGGCCCGGGGTGTTGCTGACGAAGGCTTGCACGACATCGGCAAGACTGGGCGGGGCTGGACTCATGGTGTTTCGCAGGTGGCATGGATGGTGGGAATGATACGGCAAATGAGCCGGTCCCAACAGGCATTCAGCGCGGGCGGCGGCGCGCGCGCCACAGTGCGCGGAAGCGTTTGAGCAGGCGCGCCAGGCGGTGGCTGCGGCGGCTGCCGAAGGGGTGGGCCGGGCGCAGGCGCGCGCGCAGCTCGCGCAGGGCCGCGCGCATCAGGGCCGACAGCATGCTGGTGCGGCGCCACGCGCGCGTGGCTTTCAGGCGCGCGATCCAGCGCTCCTTGAGGGCCATGAAGGCGTCGTGCCAGCGCGCGAACCAGGGCAGCGAGAGCAGGGTGGGGCGGGTCAGGCTGTACAGGCGCGCCACCACGGCCGCGCCGCCGATCTTGGCGGCCAGGATCACGGCCACGCCGGAAAAGGTGTGGCCGCTGGCAATGGCGATCAGGGCCAGCACCTTGACCGGAAACAGCAGGATGGCCGGCAGCACGAAGGCGGCCAGGGCCGCGTAGGGCGACAGGCGCACGATGCGCTTTTCCAGCGCATGCAGGGGCGGCCAGCTGGCAATGAAGCGGATCAGGCGCAGGCCGATGTCCCAGCACCATTCCTCGAACAGCAAAATGATGGCGGCAAGATAGATCAGGGGCGCCAGCAGCTTGCTGCGCCATTTGGCAGGTCGGGTCATCCGTCTCCGTTCTTTTTTGTCAAGCGATACATTTTCGCGCGGCGGGGCGGTGCCGGTGTATCAAAGGGACAACGCCGCCGCCAAGCCGTTACAATACCCTGATGAACAAAGCCTTTGTCAAAGAATCGGACAATGACGACGATGACGCCGAAGCGCTGGCG
>CAMLHI010000067.1 GCA_946479705.1 uncultured Oxalobacteraceae bacterium | reverse complement strand
TTTTATCAATCACTTACGGCATTCTTGCCCTTTTTTATGCAAAATTCAGGCTAGGTTAAGGCGCGAAGAGCGTGTTGCGGGCCCGCCGGCTTCGGCGCCCGCGTTGATGAGCCGTTCCCTGCGGCGCCCTGGTCACCAAGCTCGAACGAACTGACCACGTCGACCATGTGCTCGGCGCGCCGCTGCATGGCGTCGGTGGAGGCCGCCGCCTTCTGCACCAGCGTGGCGTTTTGCGCGGCCACCTCGTTCATCTCCCCTATCGCACGGCTCACTTGCGCGATCCCGTTCGACTGCGCCTCGCTGGCCAGGGTGATGTCGCTCATGATGGCCGATACCCCCTTGATGCTGGCCACCAGTTCCTGCATGGTGGAACCGGCCCGGTCGACCAGCAGGGTGCCCTGGTCGACCCGTTCCACCGAAGCGCCGATGAGCTGCTTGATTTCCTGCGCGGCGGTGGCCGAGCGCTGGGCCAGGCTGCGCACCTCGCTGGCAACCACGGCAAATCCGCGTCCCTGTTCGCCGGCGCGGGCCGCTTCAACAGCGGCATTGAGCGCAAGGATATTTGTCTGGAAGGCAATGCCATCGATCACCGCGATGATGTCGACGATTCGCTTTGACGAGTCGTTGATCGCCCCCATGGTACTGACAACCTGGCCGACCACCGAACCACCCAGCTCGGCCGTGGCGCTGGCCCTGGTGGCCAGCGCGCTGGCCTGGTTGGCATGGGCGGCGTTCTGCATCACGGTCGCCGTCAGCGACGAGATCGAGGCAGTGGTTTCCTTGATCGAGTGCACTTCGGTAGCAGTGCGCAGGGCAAGGTCGTGGTTGCCATCGGCCAGCTCGCTCGACGCCTGCGCGATGTCCTGGGTACCGGCGCGGACCGCGGCCACCACACGGATCAGCTTACCCTTCATTTCCTCCAGAGCGGCAAACAGCAAGCCGATTTCGTCGCTCGCACGGTGGTAGAAACTGACGTCGAGGCGACCGGCGGCCACGGCTTGCGCGGTGTCGATCACATGCTGCAGCGGCCGGGTCACGCTGCGTGCCGTGGTCACGGTGATACAGCCGAGCACAAGCAGCGACAGCGACAATGTGATGCCGGTGACCCACAGCATCGTGCGGTAGGTTTGCTGGCCCTGTTGCAGCGAATGCTTGGCCTGGCTGTCGAGTTCGCGCGCGGACTTGGTCAACAAGACGCGCAGTTGCTCGTGCACCTCGGACGCCGTTTGCATCGAGGCGATGCCGGTATTCGGATCCATGGCAGCCATGTCGACCGCGTCGATCACCGACTTCCTGTAGCGGGCAAGCACGGGGGCCGCCTGGGTGGCCAGCCGCTGCAGCACAGGGTCGTTTTTCATTTTGCCGAACTCGGCACCGATGGCGTCGATATCGTGTTCAGCCTTGTTGATGACGCGCTTGACGCCGGCCTCGTCGAGGCTGGCCATGATGCCCATCTTGCTGTAGATGCCAGTGTGCACATCACCCAGTGCAATGGTCTGGGCCGAGACCCGATTGTCACCGGAAATGGTCACTTCGTTCAGGCTCAGCATGCGCTGATTCTGCCTGCTCAGCGAAACCTGGGCCACCACGGCGAGTGCGATCAGGAATACCATCGCGACACCCGGCGCCAGCATCATTTTGTGGATAATTTTCATTTGCAAAGTCGGCCATACAAAGGAGAATGACGCGCGCGGCCGACGTTCTCGTGGGGACTAGAGGTAAATGCCGCCGCAGACCACGGTGTCGCTTTCGCGCTCGCAGTACATCACCTTGGGCTCGATCTTCTTGGTTTCCGGATTCGTGAATTTATATTCCTGCCAAAACGACGGCTTGGCCTTGCCGAGTTCTACCCGTTCCTTGACGAATGCCTTGCCATCGATGTCCTTCAAATCGATCAGATTCTTGCCGATCATCTTGGCGTTGCTGCCGTGGGCGCGCACTACACCGTCGAGGCCGTAGACCACCAGATACAAATCGCGGTCGCTGAAGGCGCCGCCTTTCTTGCTGAACTCCGCGTACGCTTTCTCGGCGCCGCTGGACTTGACGAAGGCCACGCCCTTCTTCACCATCGCCTCGGCCTCGGCTTTGGTGGCGCCCCCATCGGCAGCGAGCGCACCGCCGGCACTGGCGAGCAGCGCGGCGAGCAAAAGACAGGAGCGAACACTCAGGCCAGACTGGAACATGGTACTTCCTTTCATGATTGACTACAGGGGAGCAAAACGCGCCGGGGCGCGGGCAGCATCGTGGTGACGAACATCGACCGCCGCTGTCCAATTTATTTCCAACAAGGAATTCATACTGCCTCAGATTTCGACGTTCGTCGATTGTTAGTTGCCGCCCCCAGCTATAGGTTGCTTTCGCGCCACACTTTCACACCATCCGAGACACATTTATCCTTACGGGTTTCCGGTAATGAAGGACAGGTCCTCAGCTGCAAGGGAAGCAGAGCCCGTCCGCAGCGGCAGAACTCGGCGCCTGCCTGGCCCAGCGGCCTGAACCTCGACCGCCACTTATTGGCGTGGCAAGCGAAGCGATTTTCAGCCGAGTCCACGCGTGCGATGCTGGGCAAGCCAGCGGCGTGCATGCGCTTCACGGGTGGACGGGAGTTCGGCTCCTGGCCGGTCTGTTCTGTGATCCCGCTCTCGCGGGCAAGCCCCGACACCAGCCTGTTCTGCGGCGGCATCGTCTGCCGCATGAGCGCCTGTCGCCAACGCTTCTAGCCGCCGATTGAATGAGGGGCACTGCGTGAATACAACGAAAAGCGGATATGTATCTAGTCTTCGATGACGGCCCGGCCATTGCGTCGCATTTCTTCAAGTCCATTGAGCATTTGCTGAAGGATTTCCGGCGAATGGCCCGTCCAGCCTTTTAGCTCATCGATAATCCGGAGCGGCTCACGCGTTCGATATGACCGGGTGGGATTGCCGGGAAAACGCTTGTTCGTCAAATTGGGATCGTCCTCGAAAGTGCCCGTGGGCTCGACAATATAGATGTGACCGGAACCCTCCAGGCCAGCCAACGCCGTGGCCAACTCCGCCCCCCACACCGCCGCTTCAAGCGTGGCACTGAAATACACATTGTTGGAGACACGGCCCGCTTCAAAGTTGGATGGGCGCCCCGGGACAAGCAAATCGCCCGGCGCGAGATGGCATTTGGTGCCGTGGTAGAACGGACCCGGCACCTTCCGGCAGTTCTCATCGGTAACCCGTGTCCATTCTTGATCGCTCATGCGTAGCTCCTTATCATGGTCGCGTCGAACGCTTGCCTTCGCGACGGTAACGCTTGCTTCAAGCCGAAAAGAGTCTATCACTGCGCACCGCCGGTGGCCAAACAGCGCTGAAAGCGCCTGGCAAAACCATTGCTTGAAGTGAGCTGCAACACAGGATGCGCATTCGCTCTACAGGAAGCTTGGATTTGAAGTTGTCGAAGGCTCGGTGAAACTAATGCGCCGAATCCGTAAGTGACGCGAATTACCCCGCACACGCCGTGCGCTGAAGAAGGTCAACCATCGGCAAACAGCGGAACTTTGCGACCAGCGGCGCCCACGCCGATATGGCGGCGCTGGCGGCAAAGAAGGCAAGACGGGTGGACAGCAGGTGCTGTCGGTGCGTTGGGTCCATGCGACCCAGTCTACACCGCAACACCTGCCATTGGAAACGCTTCACATACTCAGCGGAAGGAAAGATTCGCGCTCAGATAGGCACGCCGGCCACGCACATCGGTGTAGTTCGGATCGTAGCCGGACAAGAAGTAATACGCCTGGTTGGAGAATGGCGGACTCGTGTCCAACAGGTTTTGCACACCGCCGCGCAGTTTCCACTGCTTGCTGATTTCGTACCCGAGCGACATGTCCCACAGCGAATACGACTTCACCCGGTTGGGCGCGACCACGCTGCCATCGTCGATATTGATGGCCGAGTTCTGGTCTTCATAGCTGCTCGAAAAGGTGTTCGACAGGCTGGCCGACAGCGGCCCCCGCTCCCAGTCCAGCGTCAGGGTGTGGCGCCAGCGCTGCACCACACTGTCGGTGACGAAACGGCCGAGGTTGCTGACATACGCATCGCCCGGGCTGTTCTGGATCTTCGAACTGAGCACGTAGGTGCCGTTCAAGCGCGCGCCGACGCGGCCGAAACCCGTGTCGAGCCCGCGCACAGACACCGCCAGGTCCAGCCCCTTGGCCAGCTGCGCGCCGCGGTTTTCCTTGCGCAGCTCGATATAGTCGATCAGGCCGTCCTCGTCGCGGTGCACCAGGCTGCCGTACTTGGCCAGGTTGGCGAGGATGATGTCGTCGCCGATCTCGCTGATCAGGTCGGTGCGCTTGATGTTCCAGTAGTCCAACGAGGCATTCAAGTGCTTGCCCGCCGCCCACGCCGCGCCCAGCGAAAACTGGCGGCTGCGCTCCGGTTTGAGGCCGGTATTGCTGTAGCGCCGCGTGTCCCAGTTGTCGGCGCAGTCGGCGTAATTGTTGTCCACCGTGGCGCAGTACACCGGATCGGGCAAGGTCGCGGTGGAACTGTACACGGTCGGCCGGTACAGCTCGCTCATCGACGGCGCCCGGAAACCGCGCCCGGCCGAGCCGCGCAACAGCAGGCTTGCCGCCGGGCGATACGCCAGCCCGACCTTGGGACTGGCCGCCCCGCCCACCTGCTGGTAATGGTCGTAGCGTGCGGACAATTGCGCTTCCCACTGTTTGGCAAAGGGCATCAGCACTTCGGCATAGACGGCGGCGATATTGCGGCTGTCCTTGGTGGCCTTGCCGCCCTCGGGCGCGGCGTCGTTGTTGATGTTGTCGCTCATCAGCAGCGCCGATGGCGTGAAGGCATTGCGTTCGCGCCGCGCTTCGCCGCCGACGGCCAGCGCCAAATCACCGCCGGCCAGCGGCATCAGCGCGCGCGAAAACTTGAAGTCGAACGCGTCCATGATGCCGCGCGCGTGGCGCACGTCGTCGTTGACCTGAATGCTGTCGAGCAGCGCCACGCCGGCCGCGCTGGATGGCCCGAAGGGGTTGATGCGCCCGTCCGCGATGCCGGCCAGCAGCTCGTTGTAGAGCACATAGCCGTGGGTATCCTTGTCCTTGACGGTATTGACGCTGTGATTGAAGGCCGCGTCGTAATCCCAGCCGCCGACGTTGCCGCTCAGGCCGGCCACCAGCCGCATGCTGTCGCTGGTCAGCTCGCTGGTGCGACGTCCTGCTTCGTTCAGGCGCATGCGCAGGGTCAGTTCGCCCGGCACGTCGTCGTCTTCCAGCTGGTCGAGCCCGGTGCTGGCCAGCTGCGGCACTTTGCGGTAATCGAGATAGCCGGTCACGCGCGCAGACGAGCCGACGTAATAAGTCTTGGCGCGGCTCAGCGCCAGTTCCGCATAGGCTTGATGGCCCCCACCAAGGTTCAGCACGCCGCGGCTGAGCAGGCTGGCTTTTTCCGACTTGGGATACAGCTCCGTGTCACCCATGTAATTGTAGGTGCAGGCATCGACGCCGCCGGTGCCGTCCGGCAGGTAGACGTTGGCCGGCGGCGCGCATTGCGGCGTGCTCAGGTTGATCTGGCGGTTGGTGATGGGCTTGCCGTTGATGGTGAAGCCGATATCCTGCAGATGGTCGCGCTGGGCCGAGGTCAGGCGGATGTTGGCGGGGCTCGTAAAGCTCGACAGCAAGTGGCCCAGCCGCTGTTCGATGCGCAAGTCGCCGATGAACTTGCGCTGCGAGGTGCTGAGCGCATCGGTGCGCTGGAAATCGGCCACGGCAAACACATTGAAGCCGTCGCGCTCCAGGTCGCCCTTGCCGGCGCTGATGCTGGCGGTGCGCTTGCCGGCACCGCCTTCGCGCGTGGCGCCCACGTAGGCATTCAGGTCGAATCCCTGGAAATTCTTGCGGGTGATGAAGTTGATGACGCCGCCGATGGCGTCGGTGCCGTACAGCGCCGAGGCGCCGTCGAGCAGTACTTCGACCCGTTCGAGCGCTGCGGCGGGAATGTTGTTCAGGTCGACGCCGGTATCGTCGCCGGGCGAGGCGAAATTGGCCATGCGGCGCCCGTTCAGCAGGACCAGGGTGGACGAGGTGCCGATGCCGCGCAGGTTGGCGCTGTTGAAGCCGCGCTGGTCGCCGCCCACGTTAATGCTGGCGCCATCGGTCAGGCCGCCGACGTTGGCCGAGACCCGTCCCATCAGTTCGGCGGCGGTGGTCACGCCCGCCTTGTCGATCTCCGCGCGGGTAATCACCTGCACCGGCAAGGCCGATTCCGCGGCCAGCCGCTTGATGGCCGACCCGGTGATTTCCACCGTCGGCATGGTTTCCTGCGCCATTGCGGCGCCGGCCGCCATGCCATACACACCCGCGAACAATACGCCGCGCACCGCGTACGAGGCGGCTTTCCTGATCATCGCCATTTACACTCCATTGTGTTTTTTTAACATTGTTGACCATATAGCCAAACAATACAAAATACAAGGCAGTGTTGTTATTTGTATTTCTCCTGGCGCCGTCCCTTGCGCCCCCAAGACCAGGGAACCATCTGCAGCCAGACTCCACACACTATCCGGCGCCGATGTTGCGCTGAGCCGCTCAACGCGGCGGCACATTGTGCTGCCTGCTTACTACCGATGGAGCGACGTCGGAATGCATCAGCCTGTTAGTAGTCAACCCGCGGGGAATCCATGAGGAATATTAGCCACTTCGTCCTTGGCGCCAATGCTCACCCAAGCGCGCCTACTCAGGCGGGCCAACCACAGGCATCCGTCGCGCCGACGAATGCTCCGCCCCGCTTGGAGCAGACGCATTCTGTCCACCATCACCTGCACGAAACCTTGCCCCCTCAGCCAACACTGCCGCCACGCGTCGTCTATACCGTGGATCGGATGCGCGCGTTTCATCGCCCGTGTGAATCTGCTTTCGCGGCAGGAACGTTTGCGCCGCAAGGGCCATTTGCCATCGCGCAGCCGCACGACAATAGACATGAAGCACCTGTTCACCCCGTCAGCTCTTCCCGCCCTGATGAGGCGTTTTTCGAGGGCGCCAGCACGGAATGGCGAGCACTGGCTGAACCGCTCACCCCTGGCGTGAGCTCCGCTTACCGGAATGACGGGCCGCCACGATCGAGCGGCTTGGAGCGGGGCAAGCAGCCTGTTCATCCCGCTGGCTATTTCAGCCCTGGGGGGAGGCGCTTCGGCTTGATCAGCGGTGAATCGCTGCCCACCCCGTACGACGCGCCATCCGGGTTCCAGCTTACGTTCGGTCCGACGCCTGCAGAAACTACCAATTTAGGGCAGCGTTCGGACATCGGCCAAACTGACCGCCCCCGCAAAAGAGTCCGCTTCGACGACCCTGCGGCGGACGTGCCACCGGCGGATGAAAATCGGATTAAGCAGGCGCTGCCCCTCCATGAGAAGGACGCCACCGAACAAGGTTATGCCATAGCGCTCCGCCATCTGGCGCGCTGGCTCGCGAAACACAAGACACAACATCATGGCTATGATCTCGCCGGCCTGGCCCGACTAAACGCAACCCAAATTCAGGACATGTTGGATCGATTCGCGCAGGCACACCCACATCTATCGAGCATCAAGGAAAGTGGCAGTTCCGCTTTCAGGCGCTTCCGGGAAAGGCTAACGCCGAACAACGTTTCGCGTCTCCGTGGGAACCCCATGAAGGGCGTTCCGCTGGCGGACGAACGGCTGATCGAGCAAGCCATGTCAACTATTCAGAGTGACCACACCAGGGTCCACTATGTCGCGGCTGCCCGCTATCTGGCGCGCTGGCTCGCACAACAGAAGATACCAGGTAATGGCCATGACCTCACTAGCCTGGCCCTCCTTGACGCTAATCAGGCCAAAGGCATTTTGGAGCAATGCGTGCAGGCCCAATTAGAAGAAAGGCGTCAAAAGAAACGCCTCAAGGGGGCGGAGTTCGATCCCAGGGAGAGCGAGAAGGCGAAGGTGGGGGAGACTGTGGTCAGGTCCCAGATGAATAGCAGTTTCAAGCGTGTCCGGGCACACGTTAGTTCCGGCCCTTCGCCGTCGTTTTTTAGCGGTGCGACCCGCGAGATAGCAGCTTTTGCTCAGGCAGGCGCAAGCCCAAGCGAGCTGCAAGACGACGCGACCTACGGGAGGCCCCCGGAACGGGAGATCGTGGAGGCGGACAACTATCCGTCGCCCGAGACGGCGCCAGTCGGTGTCGCCCAAACGCTGGCCGCCAACCCCTGGCTGCCGGACAGGTACATGTTCCTGTTTACCCAGGATATCGCCCGGCGATTAAACGGCCAGCCCAATGCCGGGCTGCTTCACTTCGCCGACTCGCAGGTGGCTGAGATGCTGATCAACGGCGATCCGGAGCAGCAGGGCCGCGCTCGGAACAAGCTCGCCGGCCCCGCCACGCCCCCCATCGTCTTTGTACCGGTGAACGACAAACACCATCACTGGTCGCTGCTCGTCGTCGACCGGCATTCCAAACAGGCTTTTCACTACGATTCGATGTTTTCCCCCGAGGATGCCGCGTTCGCTACCCACACGGACCAGTTCAAGATAGCCAGCCGGGTGGCGAGCGCATTGGGCGTGCAAACGCCCAGGGGTATGCCCATCGCCAAGCAGCCGGACACGCAGTCCTGCGGCGACCATGTCCTGTATGGCATCGAGGAGTTGGCGAACAGGGCGGTCAGCGGTCAGCTCTTCCACGACGACGGAATGGATCTCAGCTCGATCAAGCCGGACCGGGAACATATCGTCGACGTATTGACGAAGGCCGAGCAGCGCTACCACAACGAAGGGCCTGCCAACAAAAAACTCAAACAAGCCGCGCTCGCCCCTGCTACGGCCCCCCAGAACACAACAACTACTAGCGAGGACGAGCATAAAGCAGATCGTCGATGAGCGCGTCACTGCGCTTCCCCGGCCGGACGTCCGCCCCGCCGCCGTTTCCCTGCCGCGACAGGCGCGGCCGTT
>CAMLHI010000066.1 GCA_946479705.1 uncultured Oxalobacteraceae bacterium | reverse complement strand
CCGCTGCGCGACGTCCTTTCCGCCGTCAATTTGCGCACCGCCAGCCATATCGGCCTGACCTTGCCTGCCCGGCTCCTGCGCAGTTTCAACTTTCTATATCCAGAACCATAAGAAACACGTTCGAAATACCACACACCAAAAAACTTTCTTTAGAGCACCTTGCCTGTCGTATACTATTCCATTGTTTTGGGCGGCCGTTTGGCCGCTCCAAATTGACGATTTCCCTGCTGTAGAGCAAAGATGAAACCTTTCTACGATGCCAGGCGCCAGTTTGCGCTTGGAGCTTACCTGCTGCTGGCTTTCGTGGCCTTGCTGCTGGGAGCGGTGCGGCCGGCCCGCGCCGCGCCCAGCGAGTCGCCCGAGCTGTTCGAACGGCTCGGCGCATCCCCCGCACCGGGCCGCCGCCACTGCCACATGCGCCCAGTCACCGTGGCCCAGCTGGAAGACCAGCTGCGCCGGCCCGACGTGCAGGCCTCCGTCGGCAAAGGCGCACTGGCGGTGCTGTATCCGAACGTGTCGGAACCGTTTCGCAGCGCCTTCATCAGCATGATCCAGGGCATCGAGGAGCGCACCCACCTGCGCGTGCGCTCCTATGCGGTCGACGCCAAGATCGACACGGTCGAGCTGAACGCCCAGCTCAAGCGCAACGGTACCAAGCTGGTCATCGCGCTCGGCCGCCAGGGCTTGTCGGTGGCCACCAGCCTGGACCGCGACATCGGCGTGCTGGTCGGCGGCGCCCTGCTGCTGTCGGACGCGGAAATCGTCAACGTCAGCGGGATCAGCCTGACGCCCGATCCGGCCCTGCTGTTCGCGCGCCTGCGCACGCTGCTGCCCGAGATCCGGCGCGTGCTGGTGGTGTACGACCCGAAGAAGACCGAATGGCTGCTGCGCCTGGCGCGCGAGGCGGCCAGGGCGCAGGGACTCGAGCTGGTGGCCTATGAAGTGCGCGACCTGAGCCAGGCCGCCCTGACCTACAGCACCCTGTTCGCCAGCGCGGAACCCAAGCGCGACGCGGTCTGGCTGCCGCACGACACCACCACCGTGGAAGAAAGCACCCTGCTGCCGCTGATCCTGAAGGAAGCCTGGAACAGCGGCGTGCCTATCTTTTCGAGCAATCTGCTGCATGTGAAGAAGGGCGCGCTGTTCGCCATGACGCCCAATAATGTGGAACTGGGGCGCTCGCTGGCCGCCTCGGCGCTGGGCATGATGTCGGGCGAACTGCGCAAGAAAGGCGTACAGCCGCTGCGCGAGCTGCATACCGCCATCAATCTGCGCACCGCCAGCCATGTCGGCTTGAATATCGGCTACCAGCAGCAGCGCACTTTCGATCTCATCTATCCGGAGCCATGATCTGATGTTCCATCACTTCCTAAGCCGCACCGGATTCCGCCGCCAGCTCACCGTGCTGGTATCGGCGGCGATTCTCGGCCTGGCCCTGTTTTCGTCGCTGATCAACTCCTGGGAAGCCAGTTCGCGCATGCGCGATTATTTCGTCGAGCAGGGCCAGCGCATTGCCGAGAACCTGGCGCGCCAGAGTACCCTGGCGCTGCTGTACCACTCGGCCGAGAATGCCCACGACGTGGTCGCCACCACCCTCACCTTCCCGGACGTGCTGAGCGTGCAGATCACCGATGCGCGCCATGTGGTGCTGCTGTCGAAGGGTCAGCCGGGCGGCAAGGCCGATCTGGCGCCGGCGTTGCGCGAGCCGCTTGCGCGCGCGGCCCTGGCGGCCGAATCGGACGATGCCTGGCGCTTCGCCGCCCCGGTGTTCGGCGGCCAGGGCGACGCCTCGCCCTTCGAGCTGCAGGAATCGAAACCCCAGCTGCTCGGCTATGTGCATGTGGCGATCGGCAAGCACACCCTCAAGCGCCTGACCTGGTCGCTCCTGCTCGGCAATCTGGCCATCACCCTGTCGTTCGCGGTGATCCTGCTGGCCGTGGTGCGCCTGCTTACGCGCCACATGATCAATCCCCTCAATGCGCTGTCGAACCTGATGCGGCGCGCCGAATCGGGCGAGTCGGGCATGCGCGCCGCGCCGGCCGGCCCGCGCGACCTGATCGAAATGGCGGTCGCCTTCAACAAGATGATGAATGTGCTGGAACAGCGCGAGGCCGAATTGAAGGAATCGCGCGACGCCGCCGTCAGCATGGCCCACATGAAGGCGCAGTTCGCCGCGACCGTCAGCCATGAAGTGCGCACCCCGCTCAACGGCGTGGTCGGCATGCTCGACATGCTCAAGGAAATGAGCTTGAACAAGCGCCAGGCCGAGTGCGTCGAGGTGGCCTGGAATTCATCGCGCACCCTGATCGAGTTGATCAACAATATCCTCGACTTCTCCAAGATGGAAGCGGGCAAGCTGTCGCTCGACGAGGTCGATTTCGACCTGCGCAAGCTGCTCGAGGAAGTCATCGAACTGGTGGCCAAGCAGGCCCAGGTCCGCGACGTCGAGCTGGGCTACCTGGTGGCCGCCGACGTGCCGGCGCGCGTACGCGGCGACTCGCTGCGCCTGCGCCAGCTGCTCATCAACCTGCTCGGCAACGCCGTCAAATTCACCGAACACGGCGAAGTGGAAGTGAAGATCGAACGCGTGCCCGGCGAGCCGCGCTCCGCGCCGCAAGCGGCGGACAGCGAGGCGTTCGGCGAACCCCGCGACGAACCGTACGGCGAGCCCTACGGCGAATCGTTCGGCATCCGCTTTTCGGTGCGCGATACCGGCATCGGCATGAGTGCGGACCACCAGGCAAACCTGTTCCAGTCCTTCGCTCAGGCCGATCCGTCCACCACCCGCAAATACGGCGGCACCGGCCTTGGCCTGGCGATCTGCAAGCAGCTGGTCGGCCTGATGGGTGGCGATATCGGCGTCACCAGCGCCCTGGGCGAAGGCACCACCTTCACCTTCACGGTGCGCTGCGCTCCCGCGCACGAGCGCGCGCCCGACCCGGCCTTCCCGTCCCTGGCCGGCCTGCGCGTCGTGCTGGTCGACCCAAGCGAGGTAGTACGCAACTTCTTCTGCCAGACCCTGAACCGTCACGGCATCGACTGCCACGCCACCCGCTGGGGCGGCGAAGCGCTGCGCCAGCTGGCGCTGGGCGCGGCCGACAACCGTCCCTACCAGATCCTGGCGATGGACATCGGCGCCCTCGACGACGACGGCAACGACCTGACGCGCCAGGTCGAGCAGCAGGTGCCGGGCACCCGCGTGCTGATCCTCGACCGCTTCGGCTCACCGGCGGGCGGCAACCTGGTGGACGGCTACGCGACGCTGGGCAAGCCGCTGCGCGCGGAGCGCCTGCTGGTCGCGCTGCAGGACCTGCTGGCCGGCGCCCGCGCCGCCGAGGCCGAACAGCCCGCCGCCGCGGTACCGGACCGCAAAGGCTTCCGCATCCTGGTGGCCGAGGACAACCGCACCAACCAGATGGTGGCCGCCGGCATGCTGGCGATGAACGGCTGCTCGTGCGAATTCGCTTCCAATGGCCGCGAAGCGCTGGACGCGGCGCGCGCGCGCGAGTTCGACCTGATCCTGATGGACTGCAGCATGCCGGAGATGGACGGCTATGAAGCCACCGCCCACATCCGCGCGTACGAAGAGCCGCTGGGACGGCGCACGCCGCTGGTGGCGATGACCGCCAACACCCAGCGCGGCGATGCCGAGAAGTGCCTGGCGGCCGGCATGGACGACTACCTGGCCAAGCCGATCACCCTGGTGGAACTGCGCCAGAAGCTGGAACGCTGGCTGCCGCGCGGCGTCGAGGCGCGCACGCCGGCCGGCCATGCCGAGCGTGTCGAGGAACACGCCGACGCCGCGCTCGACCAGGAAATCTTCGCCAAGCTGCGCGAGATCATGGGTCCCTCGCTGCCGCAAGCGATCGGCCCCTTCCTCGAGGACACCCCGCAGTATCTGCACGACCTGGAACTGGCCGTGGCGGCCGGCGACGCCGAAGCGGCGCGCGCCAAGGCCCATGCCATCAAGGGCTCGTCCGGCAACCTGGGGGCGGTGCAGCTGGCCCAGCTGGCCAAGGAGGCCGAGGAATTTGCGCTCGCCGCCACGCCCGAGCTGGCGGCCCCGCTGCTGCCGCGCCTGCGCATCGCCTATAACGCCGTCGCGCACGCCCTGGCCCAGGAAGCCGGCGGCGGCGAGATGCTGGCCGACGGCGGCAGCGACGACCTGCCGCAGGTGCTCATCGTCGACGACGACCGCAGCACCCGCAGCACCCTGCGCCATACCCTGCAGCGCGACGGCTTCCGGGTCGAGGAAGCGGCCGACGGCGCCCAGGCGATCACGATGCTCAAGCGCTTCCGGCCCGACGTGATCCTGATGGATGCCGTGATGCCGGTGATGGATGGCTTTACCGCCTGCGCGCGCCTGCAGGAGCTGCCCGGCGGGCCCGCCATTCCGGTGCTGATGATCACCGCGCTGGAAGACAATTCCTCGGTCGAGCGGGCCTTCGCGGCCGGCGCCAGCGACTACATTCCCAAGCCGATCCACTATGCCGTGCTGTCGCAGCGGGTGCGCCGCATCATCGAGGCCAACCGCGCCGAGAAGCGCATCCGCCACCTGGCCTATAACGACCTGCTCACCGGCCTGCCCAACCGCACCCTGTTCTTCGACCTGCTGGGCCAGGCGGTCGAGACGGCGCGCGCCAAGGATTCGCTGCTGGCGGTGCTGTTCATGGACCTGGACCGCTTCAAGTACGTCAACGACAATCTCGGCCACGATGTCGGCGACCGCCTGCTGGTGGCGGTGGCCCAGCGGGTGCGCCGCGCGGTGCGCAATATCGACCTGGTGGCGCGCTTGGGGGGCGACGAGTTCACCGTGGTCCTGAGCGAGATCGACGGTCCGGCGCCGGCGGCGGCGGCGGCCCAGAGCATCTGCCGCGCGCTGGCCGCGCCCTTCCAGATCGACGGCCACGATATTTTCGTGACCAGCAGCGTCGGCATCGCCATGTATCCGCACGACGGCCCGGATGTCCCGAGCCTGGTCAAGCACGCCGACAGTGCCATGTACCGCGCCAAGAAGACCAACACCGGCTTCCAGTTCTATGAAGCGTCGATGGAGCAGACCATCTCCGAACACGTGCGTCTGGAGAGCGACCTGCGGCGCGCGCTGGAGCATCAGGAACTGGAAGTGTATTACCAGCCGCAGGCGCGCCTGGACACCCAGCAGATCGTCGGCATGGAAGCGCTGGTGCGCTGGAAGCACGCCACCCGCGGCATGGTCCCGCCGGTCGAGTTCATCCCGCTGGCCGAGGAAACCGGGCTGATTAACCCGCTCGGCGAATTCGTGCTGCGCACCGCCTGCGCCCAGCTGCGCGTGTGGCTCGACCAGGGCCTGCCGCCGATGCGCGTGGCGGTCAACCTGTCGGTGCGCCAGCTGCTGCAAAAGAATTTCGCCGACACCGTCGAAAGCGTGCTGCGCGATACCGAGCTGCCGGCCGGCCTGCTGGAGCTGGAGATCACCGAGAGCACCCTGATGGAGCATGCCCAGGATACCCTGCAGGCCCTGCACCGCCTGCGCCAGCTCGGCGTGCGCCTGTCGATCGACGACTTCGGCACCGGCTATTCCTCGCTGTCCTACCTGAAGCGCTTCCCGGTCGATATCATCAAGATCGACCGCTCCTTCGTGCGCGACGTGCCGCAGGATGCCGACGACGCGGCCATCATCGCCGGCATCATCGCGCTGGCGCATAGCCTGCGCCTGGAAGTGGTGGCCGAGGGCGTCGAGACCGAAGCCCAGCTGACCTTCCTGCGCGCCCAGCAGTGCGACCTGCTGCAGGGTTACTATCTGAGCCCGGCGGTGCCGGCCGCGCAGTTCGCCGAACTGATTCTCGGCCGCCAGGCCAAGCTGCTGCGGGCATGAAAAAACCCGTCGTCCGCGCGTTCGGCGTGGAGGACGGGTCGATGACCTTCAAGCGCGAAGCTTAGATCTCTTCGTACAGCGGCAGGGTCAGGAACTCGGCGAACGATTCCGAGGTCGACATCTCCTCGAAGATCTGGGCCGCGCGCGCGTAGCCCGGATTGTCGCCGTTCGGTGCCACCTGCTTGACCTTGGCCAGCTCCTCCGGAATCATGGCGCGCACCATGTCGGCCGTGACCTTGCGGCCGTCTTCCAGCACGCCCTTGGGCGATCGGATCCACTGCCACACTTGCGAGCGGCTGATCTCGGCCGTGGCGGCGTCCTCCATGAGATTATGGATCGGCACGCAGCCATTGCCGGTCAGCCAGCTGCCCAGGTAGTGGATGCCGACGTTGATGTTGTAGCGCAGGCCGGCCTCGGTGATCGGGGTTTCGGGCTTGAAGTCCAGCAGTTCGCTGGCCGTGACCTGGATGTCGTCGCGCCGCTTGTCGATCTGGTTCGGACGGTCGCCCAGCACCTTCTTGAATTCGCCCATCGCGAGATCGACCAGGCCCGGGTGCGCGACCCAGCCGCCGTCGTAGCCGTCGGTGGCGTCGCGCGCCTTGTCGTTGCGTACACCGCCCATGGCCACTTCGTTCTTTTCCGGGTCGTTCTTGATCGGGATGAGGGCCGACATGCCGCCGATGGCCGGCGCGCCGCGCTTGTGGCAGGTCTTGAGCAGCAGCAGCGCGTAGGCGCGCATGAAGGGCGAGGTCATGGTCACCTTGGGACGGTCGGCCAGGCAGAAATCCTTGTCGAGCTTGAACTTCTTGATGCACGAGAAAATGTAGTCCCAGCGGCCGGCGTTCAGGCCGGCGCTGTGCTCGCGCAGTTCGTACAGGATCTCGTCCATCTCGAAGGCGGCCAGGATGGTTTCGATCAGCACCGTGGCCTTGATGGTGCCTTGGGCCAGGCCCAGCTCCTGCTGGGTCATGACGAAGATGTCGTTCCACAGGCGCGCTTCCAGGTGCGATTCCATCTTCGGCAGGTAGAAGTAGGGACCGGCGCCGCGCGCCAGCTGCTCCTTGGCGTTGTGCACCATGAACAGGGCGAAGTCGAAGATGCCGCCGGAGATGCGCTTGCCGTCCACCAGCACGTGCTTTTCGTCCAGGTGCCAGCCGCGCGGACGCACCACCAGGGTGGCGATCTTGTCGTTGAGCTTGTAGACCTTGCCGTTCTGCTCCAGCGAGATCGTGCGGCGCACGGCGTCGCGCATATTGATCTGGCCAGTGATCTGGTTGTCCCAGTTGGGTGTGTTGGAATCCTCGAAGTCGGTCATATAGCTGTCGGCGCCCGAATTGAAGGCATTGATGACCATCTTGCGCTCGACCGGCCCGGTGATTTCCACGCGGCGGCATTCCAGCGCCGGCGGGATCGGCGCGATCTTCCAGTCGCCGGCGCGGATGTGCGCGGTATCGGCCAGGAAATCGGGACGCGCGCCGGCATCCAGGCGCCTGGCGCGCTCGGCGCGCACGGCCAGCAGTTCCTGGCGGCGCGGCTCGAAGGCGCGCGTCAGCTTGGCCACCAGCGCCAGGGCCTGCGGCGTGAGAATCTGTTCGTAACCAGGCTTGATCTCGGCGGTAATCTGCAGTCCCTCGGGGGTGGCGATGCTCATGGGTGCTCCTGTTTGATGTAAGTAAATGGAAAGGTTGGGCTGGCACAAACGCCTTCAGTATAGGCGACGATTGTGCGATGCACATGACATCCAGTATATTGACTGACAGGTAGCTAAACGAGACATTTAATACATTCATCTGTGCGTTTTTGTCACAGATCGTGGAGCGCGGACCATGGGTCAATTTCGTCAGATCGCCACTTTTGTCGAGGTGGTGGCGCGCGGCAGCCTGTCGGCGGCGGCGCGCGCCGAGGGCATCGCTCCGGCCATGATCGGCCGCCGCCTGGACGCGCTGGAACAGCGTTTGGGGGTCAAGCTGCTGCAGCGCACCACGCGCAAGCTGGCCCTCACCGACGAGGGCAGCGCCTTCCTGGAAGATTGCCAGCGCATCCTCACCGACCTGGAGGAAGCCGAAACCGCGGTGGCCGCGCGCAGTGCCAAGGCCAGCGGGCATTTGCTGGTGTCGGCCCCGGCCGGTTTCGGGCGCCAGCACGTGGCCCCGCTGCTGCCCTCCTTCCTGGCCGAGCACCGCGAAGTGACGGTCAACCTGAACCTGAACGACCGCGTGGTCGATGTGGTGGGCGAAGGGGTGGACGTGGCGATCCGCATCGCCAGCCTGTCGGACTCGAACCTGGTGGCCGTCAAGCTGGCCGACAACCATCGCGTGGTGGTGGCCTCCCCGGCCTATTTGGGCCGCCACGGCACGCCGGACAGCCTGGCCGAGCTGGCCCGCCACAACTGCCTGGCCATCAGCAGCGAAGGCAGCCAGCGCGGCTGGACCTTCCGCGAACACGGCAAGCTGGTGACACTGAAAGTGGCGGGCAATATGGTCTGCAACGACGGCGAGGTGCTGCACGACTGGGCGCTGGCCGGCAAGGGCCTGGCGTGGCGTTCGATGTGGGAAGTGGGGGCGGAGATCCAGGCCGGACGCCTGCGCACCGTGCTCGACGCGTATGCGGCGCCGGGCAACGACATCCATGCGGTGTTCGCCCAGCGGCGTCACTTACCGCTGCGCATCCGTGCGCTGGTGGACTTCCTGCGCCACACCTACGCGCAGGCCGACTACTGGAAGAAGGCGGGCCGAACATAAAGGTGTTACGGATAGTACAGACGAAAAAAAATCCTCGGAAACCGAGGATTTTCTTAGTCGTAGACTCAGCTAATATTACAGCGGCTGAATGTTCGAAGCTTGCTTGCCTTTAGGGCCGGCGGTAACTTCGAAAGAGACGCGCTGGTTCTCTTGCAGCGATTTGAAGCCGGCCGACTGAATTGCCGAGAAGTGAGCGAACAGATCTTCGCCGCCTTCGTCAGGGGTAATAAAGCCGAAACCCTTCGAATCATTGAACCATTTTACGATGCCAGTTGCCATTACAATTTCCTATTTCAGTTAAGTTGGGCTTGCGCCCGTTTTAGATCGTTTAAAGAAGCAAGAAAGAAATGACAGACAGACTGCACTTACTACCTCGAATCCAACGATCCCGCATTATACCCAATAAAACACAAAAAGCACGCTCCACTCGAAAACAATCGTGCGGGCGTTCGTAAACGTT
>CAMLHI010000065.1 GCA_946479705.1 uncultured Oxalobacteraceae bacterium | reverse complement strand
GTCAACGGCAAGCCCGTCAAGAAGTAGCGGCCGGGCGAAGCCGGGCAGTGCACGCGCCAACAGCCCTTCGGCCGCGAGGGGCGGCGCGCACTGCACACTGCCGCCATACCATGCCCCTGTCAACCTAAACAGCGTGGGGCCGAGGTCGCCATAGTGCTCTCCAATCAAGGCCACCGCGCTAGCCAGCACGTCGGCTGCCGTGCGGCGATTCGACGGCAGGCCGCGCTTCTTGCTCAGTAAGCCCCGAACGCCCTCGTCCTGCATCCGACGCCTCAGCCGCTTGACCTGCCGCGCGCCGATTCCCAGCCTTGCCGCCGGCACTCGCCTGGTCAAGCTTGCCATCCTCCACCTGCGCCATCACTTGGCTGCGCAGCACGTCCTTTACCGTCATCTCGATCGCTATCCCATCCTCTCCCGGACGCATCCTGGGGCGCATCTCTATTTGGCGGAGAAGGGACATTATTACTTGTAGCTCACTCCGCTATACCATAAATATTTCCAAATAGCAATAAAATATTGGTGTTGCTTGCTGTTATGGTGTCCATTTTGGAAATTTCATGGTCGAGTTCCGCATTTTTATGATTGTTGTGCGGACCATGTGATTGCAGAATACATAGCGCGAACACAATATTTTCCAAAATACAATAAACGCGATCCCAGTCGGGGATTGGAGACACTGCAATGAAGCAAGCATAACCCTCCAAGCATTTTGCGCTGCTGATAGGCCTGTTTCCGCATGGAACGCGCAGTGCATGGCGCAGGCAGGAACAGTCGCGCAACGCATTCATTAAACGCATGAAAACGAATCGAATCGCACCGATCGTTGGCGCTCGCTCTTGCGCCACCGGGCGCAGGTGAGCCAGCACATCAATGCCGCGGGACAGGGAGCGGGGCAACGATGAATTTTCCCTTGTCAGCGGCGCCGCCGGTGGCGAGTACTTTTAGCAAGCGCAAAAGAAAGGAATATTCCAATGTGGAGACATACCATGAGATTCCAGCACACGGCCATTAGCCTTGCCTGCGCCACGCTGCTGGTCGCCTGCGGGGGCGGCGGCGGCGGCACGGCGGGCGCCAGGGCCCAGTCAGTCGATTTTCGTTTCCCGGACGCGCGCCACCTGTTGGAGCCGGCCGCACCGCTGGTGGCGACCGCATCGTCCGGATTGCCGGTCACGTTCACGTCGAACACGCCAACAACCTGCACCATCGATGGCAACAATCTGGTGACGGTGGCCGCGGGCGAATGCTCGATCACGGCCACCCAGGCCGGCGACAGCACCTACATGCCGAGCTCGACCAGGCAGTTGTTCAATGTGCTCAAGCATAAGCAATGGCTCAAATTTCCTTCGCCCGGCTTCCAGGCTATCCTCCAGACCCCGGCGCCGCTCGTGGCGACCTCCGAGGGGGGGCTGCCGGTGACCTTCACCTCGACCACGCCGGACATCTGCAGCACCAACGGCAGCACGCTGGTCCTGCTTGGCAAAGGCAAGTGCGCGATTACCGCCACGCAGGCGGGCAACGACCTCTACGAGGCGGTCTCTGCAAAGAACGTCTTCCTGGTGGGTGACCAGGCGCCGCCAGTGCTCACCCTCATGTCCGGCTTCGCATCGAACGGCAGCAAGACCATCGAAGGCAACGATGTCGGCACCTATGCCGGCAGTAACGTTGACGGCTGGTCGTGCTCCGACCCGAACTGGTGCGGTAGACAACTCAATGCGGACGGCAGCCTCGCCTTCCACTACGTGATCCAGCCTAATGACCCCGCCCATCCGAACACGGAGAGTGGTGTCTTCGCCTACGCGGGCATGGAATTCTTCACCGACGGCGTGGTCAACGGGGACGGCATCCTCAAAACCGGCGATACCACCGCCGGCGTGAAGGTCGGTCAGCAGAGCACGATCAAACTGTCGGTGGGCGAGAACGACGAGTGGTTCAAAACCACCAATCATGACGTGAGGATCAACCTCGCCCTGGGCCACTACCACAAGAAGAACGATGGCGGCAACTGCAACGTCACCGTGACCGCGACCTTCACGCCGACGGGCACCGCACTCGCCCCGTATGAAGTGCAGCTGGCCTCCTTCGACTCGTTCAAAGAATCGTGCGACTTGACGAACCTGGACGCGGCTGCCGAGTTGGCCAACTATCCGATCGTGAAAGTGCAGGTCGAGGCGGCGGCAGCGAACACGTCGTTGCTGGGCACGCCCGCTGTTCCCAAGAATTTCCCGACCGTGATCACCCTGGCCGGCCCGATCACCCTCCAGTAAGCCTGGGCGCTTAGTCATGGACTATTTCCACGCCGCAGCAGCGCGCGGGGTGGCATTCGAGATTCGTTCTAGAAGAGAGACAACGAAATGACGCGACAACTTAAAAAAACCACGCTATCCATCGCCGTAGCACAGGCCGCGCTGATCTGCGGCGGCGCCGCGTTCGCGCAGAGCGCGCCGGCACCGGCGCCGGCGAGGAGCGCTGCGGGCGCCGACAAGGAAACCACCACCATCGTCGTGACCGGCCAGCGCGCGGCGCTGCAATCGGCCGCCCAGCTCAAGCAGAATGCGGAAGAGATCGTCGACGGCGTCGTCGCCGAGGAAGCCGGCAAGCTGCCGGACAAGTCGATCACCGAGGTACTGCAGCGCGTGGTCGGCGTGACCATGGACCGCAACAGCCGCGGCGACCCGGAGCACTTCCAGGTCGAAGGTTCGGGCATCTCGGTGCGCGGCCTGACCTGGGGTTCGTCCACGCTCAACGGCCGCGAATCGTTCTCGTCGGGATGGCCGGGACGCGAGCTGAGCTGGGGCGACGTTCCGCCTGAGCTGATGTCGGCCGTGCTCGTGCACAAGAACCCGCCGGCCGAACTGGTCGAAGGCGGCGTCAGCGGCCAGGTCGACCTGCGCACCGCCCTGCCGTTCGACTATAAGGGCAACAAGTCCGCCTTCTCGGCCAACGCCAATTACAATGCGCTAGGCAAGAAAACCTCGCCGGGCGTGTCCGCCCTGGTGTCGCGGCGCTGGGAAAACGAGCTCGGCCAATGGGGTGTGCTGCTGGACCTGTCGGCCAACCGCAACAACGAGCACAACGACTCGATCCAGGTCGACCCCTACTACCCGCGCACCGACATCGTCGCCGGCAAGACGGTCTGGGTGCCCAAGTCGGCATCGTATCGCACCAATCTCTACCAGTCCGACCGCACCGGCCAGTATGCCGCGCTGCAGTGGAAAAAGAATAGCCTGGAGTCCGCGCTGAGCGTCTTCAATTCGTCCTACAAGAACGCAGGCGACGAGCACGCCCTCTACACCGGCGTGTGGGACACCTACGCGACCAAGCTGGTCAACCCCGTGTTCGACGCCAATGGCGTGCTGCAGTCGGCCAAATACACCTACCCGGGCGGCCTGGGCGCGAACACCTTCGCCGAGGGCGGCCTGCAATTCCATTCGAACACCAGCGACCAGACCGTCCGTTCGGCGACCCGCGAAGTCGCCTGGAACGTCAAGTGGAAGGTCAACCAGCGCCTGTCGATCGAGAACGACCTGCAGTGGGTGCACTCCTATAGCGACACCAAGCGCCGCAATATGACCCTGGGCACCTTCGTGCCGAGCATGAACGTCGACGTGAGCACCAGTCCGGCCAGTATCACCTTCGACGATGCGGCCGCGAAATTCCTGGGCAATCCGGGAAATTACTTCCCGGACGTTTTTGCGCCGTACATGGAAAAGGCGGACGGCGACCTGTACGCCTGGAAGGCCGACGCGCGCTACAAGTTCGACCATCCGGTGCTGCGCGACGTGCGTTTCGGCGTGCGCTTTACCGACCGCAAGTCCACCCACACCGAGGCCGCCGGTTCGAGCTGGTACGGCGTGACCAATCCATGGGATACCGTCCAGACCAAGCGGCCGGGCACCCTGCCTACCGCGCAGGACGGCAACCAGCCCTTTGCCAGCTTCGGCTTCTTCAGCGATCCGCGCTACGCGGCCCTGCTGCCGACCACGCTGTTCCAATACAATAATTTCTTCAACGGCAAGGTCCCGGCGACGCCGGCGCTGGTGCAGCCGAGCCCGGCCGCAGTGAATGACTATCCGAATGCCTACGCGATCGCCCCCCAGTACTGGCGCTTGATGTGCGAAGACGGCAACGCGCACTTCCAGAGGCCCACGGACACGAACTGCGATGCCTATGTCAAGCGCAACCCTTGGGTGCCGCTCAGCTACGACGGCGACCCGAGCAAGACCTTCAGCAACTCGGAGAAGACCCAGGCGGCCTACCTGTCGACCCGCTTCGGCTTTGACGAGCTGCGCTTCCCGGTCGAGGGCAGCCTGGGCGTGCGCGTGGTGCGCACCAGGTCGCAGGCGAATGGCTACACCGTGTTCAAGCCGACCTACGACACGAACACGGCGCCGCAAATTCCGCGCTTCGGCAAGATCGATACGCCGATCAAAGGCGAGCACAACTTCGTGGACGTGCTGCCCAGCCTGAACATGAAGATGGAACTGTCGGAGAAGCTGCAGGCCCGCTTCGCGTTCGCCAAGTCGATGTACCGGCCCAGCTTTGGCGACCTGGCCGAGTACATCGAGCTCAAACAGAACTACGCGGCCCCCAACAATGGCCAGCCCGCGGGCATGACCTATACGGGCACCGACAAGGGCAACATCAAGCTCAAGCCGACCCGCGCCGACAGCGTGGACCTGTCGCTCGAGTGGTTCCCGGGCAAGGGCAGTTCGCTGACGGGTAACCTGTTCTACAAGAAGGTGCGCGACATCATCATGGATTCGGCCATCGCCTACGATTACAAGGACCTGGCCGGCAACGCGCAAACCTTCGTGGTCCGGCAAAAGGATAACACCGCGGACGGTCACGTGGCCGGCCTGGAACTGGCGGGACAGACCTACTTCAACAATGTGCCGGGGTTGCAGGACATGTTGCCGGAGTGGGCCAAGGGCTTCGGCATCTCGGCCAACTACACCTACATCAAGAGCAAGCAGACGCTGCACCATCCCTTCGACATGAAGTACTGCCCGTCGCGCGACTCGTTCAGCAAGGACGCGCTGAGCGTGTACGGCTGCGACTCCAACGGTCTGCCGTTCAGCACCTTGCCGCTGCAGTACCTGTCGCGCAACTCGTACAACCTGCAATTGATGTACGACAAGGGACCGTTGTCGTCGCGCCTGGCCTACAGCTGGCGCAGCCGCTTCCTGCAGGGCGTAAACGTCAACGGCACCTCGGGCTCGGATGCCACCAGCTCCGATCCGACCCGGATGACCCGGGACGTGGACGGCAATCCGGTGTTCCCGAAAGATGTCTCCTTCGGCCTGCCGATCTGGCAGGAAGCGACCGGTCAGCTGGACTTCGGCATGGACTACCGTTTCGGCGAGAATCTGTCGACCAGCTTCACGGTCAACAACCTGACCGACAGGGTGGTGCGTCAAACCCAGCAGCAGGGGATCGGCATGATGGGCCGCGCCTGGTTCGAGTACGGCCGCAGCTACCGCCTGTCGCTGCGCTACCAGTTCTAGTTGGCGGCGGGGCGGCCCTGCGAGCGGGCCGCCTCCCGGCTCCGGTGCGCGCTGCACGGCCGCGCCGGGGCAGGGGTGTTGGAAGGGACCGCGCTGGCTGTCCCGTTTGTGTTGGTGCGCCCGCCAGCGCGCACCTGGTGCAAGTGCTCCGCTGCAGCTACGGCAAGGCACACCATGAGAAAGTTAGCCCATGTCCGATAATCACATCCGAAAAATCGTTATCGTCGGCGGCGGCACCGCCGGCTGGATGGCGGCGGCGCCGCTGGCGCTCAAGCTGGGCTCGCGCTGCGAGATCGTGCTGGTCGAGTCGGCCGAGATCGGCACCGTCGGCGTGGGCGAAGCGACCCTGCCGAGCATCCGCTACTTCAATCACGCGCTGGGCCTGGACGACGACGCCGATTTCATCAGGAAGACGCAGGCGACCTTCAAGCTCGGCATCGAGTTCAAGGATTGGGGCCATGTCGGCAACCGCTTTTTCCACGGTTTCGGCGATTTCGGCGCCCCGATCGAGCATCGGCGGGCCTATATGTACTGGCTGCGCCTGTCGCGCACCTTCAAGGATATGCCCTCGTACGAGCAATGGTCGATGGCGACGGTGATGGCGCGCAACAACCGCTTCGTGCCGCCGCACCAGGAGCTGCCCTCGGTCAGCGACGGCTATTCCTATGCCTACCATTTCGACGCCGGCCTGTATGCCGCCTATTTGCGCGACTACGCCATGCAGCGCGGCGTGCGGCGCATCGAAGGCATGATCGATGGCGTCGAACAGCACCCCGAGACCGGCTTCATCACCGCCCTCAAGCTGCGCGACGGGCGCCGCGTCGAAGGCGAGCTGTTTATCGATTGCTCCGGTTTCCGCGGCCTGCTCATCGAGGGCGTGTTCAAGGCCGGCTACGACGACTGGAGCGACATGCTGCCGTGTAACAGCGCTCAGGCCGTGCCCTGCGCCAAGGCCGAGCAGCTCACGCCCTACACGATTTCGACCGCCCAGAGCGCCGGCTGGACCTGGCGCATCCCGCTGCAGCACCGCACCGGCAACGGCCATGTGTATTGCGACGCCTTCACCAGCGACGAGGAAGCCGGCCGCGTGCTGCTCGCCGGCCTGGATGGCGCAGTGCAGGACGCGCCGCGCCAGCTGCGCTTTACCACCGGACGGCGCCGCAAGTCCTGGATCAAGAACTGCGTGGCCATCGGTTTGTCGAGCGGCTTTCTCGAGCCGCTCGAGTCGACCAGCATTAACCTCATCGAATCGGCGATGGGCTGGCTGGTCGAGTTTTTTCCCAATCGCGATTGCCGTCCCGAGCTGGCCGACGAGTTCAACCGCATGATCACGGAACGCTACCAGTTCGTGCGCGACTTCATCGTCCTGCACTACAAGGTCACCCAGCGCGCCGATTCGGAATTCTGGCGCTACTGTGCCAACATGGCGATTCCCGACACCCTCCAGCACCAGATCGAGCTGTTCCGCGAAACCGGGCATGTGGCCATCTACGACCCGCAGGGGTTTTCCCCGTCCTCGTATTTTTCGATCCTGATGGGGCTGGGCGTGGTGCCCAAGGCGGACGATCCGCTGATCGAGGGCATGCAGTTCGACCAGGTGCTGGGGCATTTCGCCACCCGGCGCGAGATCATCAACCAGATGGTCAAGGCCATGCCCGACCACGGCCAGTACATTTCCCTGCACTGCAAGGCGCCGTGAAGCTGCCCGTCAAACGCACCCCGCTTGAAGGTGCCATGGGTGGCGCGCATGAACTCGGCCTCGTCAATGCCTATCGCCGTGTGAAAGTCGCGGATCAAGGGACAGGTGGCCTCGCCGATGCCGACAATGCCGATCTCGCACTGCGACGGGCGTGACGCCGTCACAGCACCGGTCCGGTCCGGGTCTTTTGCAGGCTGACGCCAACGAGGGGTTTGCGCCGGAATGCCGCGCAGGCGAGTACCCGCAGCACCACGTGCTGAGGCACTTGCTGGTAATGCAAGTACGATTCGGCCGCCTGCCGGCCTTTGGCCAGCAAGAGCAGGACGCCGTCATCGACCGTGCGGGCCAGTGTGGTATCGGATCGGGTGTCCATGCTGCCGCTGCCATCGTCGCCGGTCGGAGCGAGCGCCTTGCCGCCCTAGCGCTGCGGCGCTTGCCGGCCGGTTACGGTGCTGTCGGCCGCCATGGTCCTTAACAGCGCATCGAGCACCGCGCGCAGCACTTGCTGGCCGGACGGCGTCAGCCGCTGGAAGTCGCGCACGAGTATCAGTTCGCGCGTTTGGAGCGGTGCGGCCGCCTGGTGCCGGGAAAACTCGCCATTCTCGGCGTCGCCATACAGCAGCCAGGAGGCGTGCACGCCGAGCCAGCTTGCGAGGATCAGCAAACGCTCGTGGGTCGGGATCGCGTCGCCCGCCAGCCATTTGCGCACGGCATGGGTGGTCACGGTGGCGCCATGGGCGCGCAAATTGAATTCGTGGGCGACCGTGGACGCCCGGACCGCCACGCCTGCCTGGCGCAGCATGCTCTGCAAGCGGTCGCGGAAATGCAGACCTTCATCGGAAGCAATTTTCGAATTCATGTGTCCTTCCCCTTCCTCAGAGAAACTCAAGCCATGCGTGTGGACATGGTGGAATTTGACCATAAGTACGCGAGGATGGGCCTGAAACTTGGTTGCGAATTGCTGAAACCGGTTCTCGGCACGGCGCACGCTGCCGGCCGAAGCGGCGTCCACGCGGGCGACCGTGGCCAGGGGCATTGCGCTTGCCGTCGGACCTTTTACTTGTGCGCCGCCAGCAGATCCCTGCGGAACCAGTCCTCGAACAACTGCTTCTCGTAGCCATAGAGCTCATTGGTATGGCCGTTGAAACCGATCTGGTAGTTCGAGTCGGTCAAGGTGCGTTCGCCGCTGCGGATCACCTTGCCATCCTGCTCGATCCGATAGCGCAGGTGGATGCGCGGCCAGTCGGCACGGCCGCGGTAGACCCGTGCGTCGCGGATGGGCACGCGCGGGAACACATCGCCGGCCAGGTCGATATCGAGAATGTTCAGCTTCAACTGCTGGCCGGCCGGCAGCTTGGCCGACAGTTTCTCGATGCATTCGCGCAAATCGTCTTGCATGAAGTCGCGCTCGGACTGGTAGCGCGGGACATCGCTCATCTTGTCGATGGCGACATAGGTCACGGTGGCCGCCGCCGATGCCTGTGCGCTGGCCAGCGCGAAAGCGGCGGCGAGGGTGGCCCGGTAAATCAGCGTGTTCATGGCGTTTCCTTTCCTGCGAATGTGCGTACGATATCTGGCAATATACGCCGGTTTGGGGTTGCCGGCCTCAGCAATTATGTCGGCGGTTTGTATCAAATTGTTGGCCGTGCGGTTGGATCATAGGGCGGATTACCCCCCCCGAGGCAAGGCAGCCCGCTTGCGTGTCCTGCATGCGCGCGATGAGGGCCTACGGTATAAATCGTTTTCGTGGGGATAGTTCCTCGCGCGCAAGCGTCGAAATTGTGCGCCAGCTAACGGAAGGCCGCCCGGCAGCGCGCTAGTCTTGGCAGCAGTTGTCTCGTCAAGGAGAGCGTCATGCCGACCGGAGCCAGTCCCAAGCGCGAACGCGAGTATCAGGAACTCAAGAGCGAGTTCAAGAAGGAGCACCGCTATCCCGGCCGCGAGGAAGA
>CAMLHI010000064.1 GCA_946479705.1 uncultured Oxalobacteraceae bacterium | reverse complement strand
CAAATTAAACACGGTTCAGACCAGAGTAAGGGAGCACCATTTGGCGAGCTTTGCTAAAGATCAAACGGCCCCGCCGGGCGCGTGGGGGGGCTGGCGGCACAGCTGCGCCGATGTTTTCGGTGAGCTAGTGACGGTCGTTTAAAGGGGGGCGCGCCGGCGCTCGAACGCATGCCGCAGCGCCAGACCGATGGCGGGGCGTGATGCGGCAGCGCGCTGGCGGCTACGGTAGTTCTTCGACCAGCTTGAGCGCTTCGTCGAATTTCCACACCCGGCGAATGTCGATCACGTCGTAACGCGAAGCGACGTTGGGGGGGAACGATGAGTAACGCGCATTGACTCGTACGATGCGGCGCACCGCTTCGTCCATGTCGGCCCGCCCACTCGAGCGGATGATCGTGACTTCCTCCACGCTGCCGTCGCTGTGCAGGGCGACGTTCACCAGCGGGTCGATGCGCACGATATTGGCCCACGACGGCGGGTAATTGATGGTGCCGTTGCGCTCAATCTTTTGGCGCCAGCTGTCGACAAACATCCGCAGCGGCACATCGTGTTCATTTCTGCCGACCACTGCCCGACGGTTCTGCTGCGGCATGGGGCCGGGCGGACTGCCTTTCAGAAGATCGAGACCCTTGACCAGATCGCGTACGCTCTTGCCGGCCAAGGGTCCGGGCTGCGATGCGCCGGGCGATCCGGCGCCTGCGCCTGCGCCGGCTCCAGATGGGCCGGGCCCCAGGCCGCTCGCTGCCCCGGCTTGCGCAAGGGCTTTCTCGCGGGCGAGATCGTCAGCCCTCTGCTGCGCGGCGCGATCCTGTGCAGCGTTTTCCTGTGCTGCCTTTTCCTGCGCCGCCCTTTCCTGCGCTGCCCCTTCCTGCGCTGCCCTTTCCTGCGCAGCCTTTTCCCGGGCGGCCCGTTCCAGGGCCACGCGCTCCAGCGCGGCTCGCTCCGCCGCAAGACCTTGCTGCTCCAGTTTTTCTCGATCCAATTTCTCTTGGACCGCCCGCTCTTGCGCAGCCTTTTCCTGCTCCAACTCCCGCTCCCGCTGCAGCGCCTGGATTTCCCGTGCAGCCTTTTCCTGTTCGGCCTTCTGCAGCGCCAGGCGCTCCTGGACCGCACGCTCCTGCTCGGCTTTCTGCTGCGCGGAACGTTCGCTTGCCGCCGCCTGCTCCCGCGCCGCCTGCTCGACCGCCGCATTCTGCCGCGCCGCCGTATCGCGCTCCGTGCGCGCCAGTTCTTCTGCACGCTGCTCCTTCCGCGCCTGCTCCCGGGCCGCCTGCTGTTCGCGTTCGTGCCCAAGGCGCGCCGCTTCCGCCGCCTCGGCTGCGGCATTCTCCGCGTCGAGGCCGGCATTGCTGCCAGCCTGCGCCTCCTTCGGATCAAGGGTTTTCTGTTCAGCTTCCTGCGCTTGCGGCGTTGCCACGATGAAGTCCTTGTCCAAGGCGTCCTGCGTGATGACACGCGGCGCCACGCGCTCCAGATCGTGCGGCACCGGGCTGCCGATCCTGCGCGCCTTGCGTGCGCGCCGCACCGGCAGCGCTGGCTGCTGCTGCGGCGGGGCGGGAATTGGGCGCGGGTCGACCAGGCGCATGCCGGGCGCCACTGGTGCAATGGCAGCGGGCGGGATGGGAAGGTCCTGGAGCGCGGACGGCAAAGGGGCAGATAACGCTGGCGGCGCTGGAACCGGGGTCGCGCTGGGCATGGCAAGGCGGACCGTGACCGGCGCCGCGCCACCGGCGCGCGTGCCCAGGCCGGGCACGCCGAAGTGCAGCGACAGCACCAGCGCATGCAGCACCAGCGATACTGTCAGCGCGCCGGCCAGCCGGCGTTCGAGGCGAACGTCAGGCGCCATGCGCCGCGCGCGCGGCATGAAACTCATGCCCTTTTCACGCGCCGCTGTACTGCCATTGGTGCCATACATGCCTCGAAACGGAGTTCATGGGTGCGTTGAATTCTAATGGAAAACACCGTACCGAGGAGAACAGTTGGCCCCAGAGAACCCAGCCGTCACGCTTGTGATGGATCAAAGTCCGGGCCAGGACCCCTCTTTAGTATGAATTCAACCCTTCCTTCACCGAGCAGGCCTGCCCATGCAAGTTCCCTCCTTGTGCGACACCATGCCAGCGTTCGATTCGACCGCGTTCCGCCAGGCGCTGTCCCAATTTGCCACCGGCGTCACCGTGGTCACGGCCCGCATGGACGACGGCAGCTTCGTCGGCGTGACCATCAATTCGTTTAACTCGGTGTCGCTGCAGCCGCCGCTAGTGCTGTGGAGCCTGGCCCACGGCGCCAGCACCATGGACAGGTTCGCCAAGGTCCAGCACTACGCGGTCAACGTGCTGGCCGGCGACCAGCTCGGCCTGGCGCGCCACTTCGCCCGCCCTGCCACCCACAGTTTCGACCAGCTCGACTACCGCCTGTCGGCGCGCGGGGCGCCGCTGCTGGCAGGCACGGTGGCCGCCTTCGAATGCCGCCACCGCAGCCGCTACCGAGAAGGCGATCACGTGATCTTCGTCGGGCTGGTGGAGCGCTGCCAGGCCGATCCCCAACCGACACTGGGCTTCCATCGCGGCCAGTTCATCGCCATCTAGTCTCCGCCGAAGGTGCACCATGAACACCAAATTGCTGACATTCGTAAATCACGCCTGCTTCTACGTTACCAACCACAGCACCCTGCTGCTGGTCGACCCCTGGGTCGAAGGGCCGGCCTTCAATAATGGCTGGAGCCTGCTGGACACGTCGACGTCCAACGCCGCCCTGGTGCGCGAAATCGCCGGCCAGCACCGCAATACCTTCGTGTGGTTCTCGCACGAGCACCCGGACCACTTTTCGATTTCCTTCATCAAGCGGCTCAAGCAGGATTTCCCCGGCAAGCTGACCCTGCTCTACCAGCACACCAAGGACCGGCGCGTGCTCGATTTTTTGCGCGGAAATGGCTTCACCGTCATCGAGTGCATGCGCGGCAAGCCGGTCCACCTCGACAACGACATGGCCATCACCGTCTATCCGTTTGCCGATGGCGATTCCTATTGCCTGATCGGCTGCGGCGGCCGCAATATCCTTAACCTGAACGACTGCGCCATTGCCACTGCCGAGAGCTGCCGTGCCGTCAAGGCCAGCCTGGCGCGCGCCGGTGCCAGCCCCGAGATCGATGTGCTGCTGACCCAGTTCGGCTACGCCAACTGGATCGGCAACCCCTTCGAGAGCGAACTGCGGCGCCGCGCCGCGGCCGAAAAACTGCAGCGCGTCCGCCTGCAGATCGTCGCGTTCGCGCCCGCCATGACGGTGCCTTTCGCCTCCTTCGTCAGCTTTTCGAATATCGAAAACTACTACCTGAACGACTGCCAGAATTCACCCGCGTCGGTGGCGCGCTGGGCGCTCCACAGCGCCGCCCAGCGCTGCATCACCTTCATGAAACCGGGCGCGGTCATCAATCTCGATACGGACACTCCCAGCACCCTGCGCGCGTCCAGCGAAGAAGCGCTGCAGCACTGGCAGCGCCTGATCGGCATTCCCGGCGAACTGCTGCCGGCCGAGCCTCCCGTCGCGCCATCGGCCCTGCGCGCGGCCGTTGCCAAGTACCTGCGTTCGGTGCGCTCCAAGCTGCTGTTCCTGCCCTATCTGCTCGAATGGGCGGGGCTGATCCGGCCCCTGCTGATCTACATTCCCGACCTGGCGCTGCGCATCCGGGTGTCGTACGTGCTGCCCTACCAGGAATTGCCAGCCGATGGCCCGCACGATATTTCGATGACTTCGTCCAGTGTGGTTTTCCTGTTCAGTAACGAGTACGGCTTCAACACCACCCATGTCAACGGGCGCTTCCGGACCAGCGACGAGGCCGCGCTCGAACGTTTCAGCCGTTTCTTCATGCCGCAAAACCTGGGCCGCCAGGGTTACGGCATCCAGCATCCCGCTGCCACGCTGGCCTACCTCGCAGGCAATGTCCTGGGCCGCAGCCAGCGCCTTCTGGGCGAGCTGCAGCGCCGCCTGGTGAGCGAGCGCGCGCCCGGCCCCAAATAGCCCATCCATGCTGGCCACCATCTGTTCGGCCACGCCCCCGACCACCCTGAATACGGCGCCACGGCGCCGTATTTTTTTGCCCGTGCACCATCCAGCGCTACCGAAAAAGGATAAACAGCGTACGCTTGCGCACAGTCTCTTTCCGGTACACAGAGTTTACTGGAATGCGAGGGTAACCATCCTGCCGCACGAACAATGACAAGCAAGGGAGCAGCCGATGTGCAATCGATTCCTCGTGGTGTCGGCGCTGGAAGCCGATGTCCGCTACCTTCAGGCAATCCGCGGCGAGCATCTTGCCATGGCAGCTTCGATCGGCTGGGCCGCCAGTCTGCATGCGGCACTCGAACAGCTGGAAGTGTTCTCCGCCGTCCTGATCATTGCCGACTGCAACCTGCCCGACAGCCAAGGCATGTCGACCCTGACCCGCCTGCGCGTAGCCGCCCCGCGTACCCCCATCCTCACCCTGCACGACGACGTTGCCGATCCCCTCGCCCAAGCCGCGCGCCAGCACGGCGCCAGCGCCTATCTGATCCGCGGCGCGTACGCCCACTACCTGCTGTCCCAGACGGTCGAGCAGATCCTGGCGCGGCGCGCCCTCGAAGACGGCTTGCTTGCCCAGCGCGCGCGCGCCGAAATCACCCTGGCCTCGATCGAGGACGCGGTCGTCACGACCGGTTCGACTGGCGTGGTCGACTACATGAACGCGGCCGCCAGTGTCCTGACCGGCTGGCAGCAACACGAAGCGCTGGGCTTGCCGGTGGACGATGTGCTGCAATTCCTGAACAAGGACAATCTGCGCCCGATCCGCAACCCGCTCGCGGTCGTGCTCGAGCGCAACCATGCGCTGCGCCTGCCGGCCGGCACCATCCTGATACGGCGCGACGGCAGCGAAGCGGCCATCGAAGATTCGTCGGCGCCCATCCATACGCCCAGTGGCGAGCTGGCCGGTGCCGTCATCGTGTTTCACGACGTCGGCCACGCCCAGGACATGATCGCCCAGATGGCCCACCTGTCCACCCACGACATCCTCACCGACCTGCCTAACCGCGCCGCCCTGCAGACACGCATCAGCCACGCGGTGGCCATGGGGCAGCGCGACCGGCTCGGCTTTTCCGTGCTGTACCTTGGTCTGGACAACTTCAAGCATGTCAACGATGCGCTGGGACACGAGATTGGCGACAAGCTGCTGTGCTCGGTGGCCGCGCGCCTGGCCGCCTGCTTGCGCGCCAGCGATACCATCAGCCGCCTGGGCGGCGACGAGTTTGTCCTGCTGGTGCTCGACACCTTCGCGCGCCAGGATGCCATCGTCACCGCCAACAAGCTGTTGAACTGCCTGAGCCAGCCGCACCGGATCGACGAGCACGAACTGCATATTTCCGCCAGCATTGGCATCAGCCAGTTTCCCGATAACGGCAGCGAACCGTCCGTGCTGATCCAGCAAGCCGCCGCCGCCCTGTCCGGGGCCAAGGACAAGGGCCGCAACACTTTCCAGTTTTTCGAATCGACCATGAACGCGCGCACGGTCGAACGCCAGCGGGTGGAAAGCAATTTGCGTTACGCCCTCGAGCGCGAGGAACTCGTGCTGTTCTACCAGCCCAAGATCGACCTCGGCAGCGGCAAGCTGATCGGTGCCGAAGCCTTGCTGCGCTGGCGCCATCCCGACTGGGGGCTGGTGGCGCCCGAGCGCTTTATCCAGGTGGCCGAGGACTTCGGCCTGATCGTCCCCATGGGGCGCTGGGTGCTGCGTCAAGCCTGCCTGCAGGCACGCCGCTGGCAGCAGGCCGGCTGGAACATCGACACCATGGCCGTCAATGTCTCGGCGGTCGAGTTCAAGCGGTACGATTTCGTCCACGGCGTGCAGGACATTCTCGCCGTCACCGGCTTGCAGCCCTGCTGTCTTGAGCTCGAAATCACGGAGAGCGTGCTCATGCATGACGCCGAAGCCAGCCGCGCCATTCTCGAGCAGCTCAAGGCCATGGGCATCCGCGTGGCCATGGACGATTTCGGCACCGGCTATTCCAGCCTCAGCTATCTCAAGCGCTTTCCCATCGACGTGATCAAGATCGATCGTTCCTTTGTCAGCGGGATCGGGACCGACCAGGATGACGGCAGCATCGCCACGGCCGTCATCGCCATGGGCAGCAGCCTGCACTACCGGGTGGTGGCCGAAGGCGTGGAGGACCGTTTCCAGCTGGATTTCCTGCGCGAGCGTCATTGTCACGAGGCGCAGGGCTATTACTTCAGCGCGCCGCTGGCCGCCGATGCCTTTGAACACATGCTGGGTATCGGCGATGCGTGCATGACCCCCGCCGCGTAATCGGCACGACGCACGCTCGGCCTAAGGCAGGAACGTGCGCAGGCTTAAACGCCTGGGGTTAGTTTCCTCAGCAAGTACTGCAGAGCCAGAATACCGACGGTCAACCGGTCAAAACGCTTTTTGACACACATCGTAGTGTTTGTTTCAAGACTGAAGCGAGTTCGGGACGAGCGCGCCGGCCAGCAAAATTCCTACGTATCATGGGCTTGCGCACCTACATGGACGCTTGCGGCACTGGCCTAGGATGATGGTGTTCAGTTACATCATTCAGGAGATCAACATGACCAATCACGGACACGACCAATCGATCGGCGGCGACAGCGACAGCCCGATCGACGGCATTCGGGGTACGCACGCCGGCGGCATCGAGCCAGCCGGACAGGATGTGAACGCCGGCAGGCCCAAGCCGGGCAAGCGGCAGGATAGCGACCCCGGCGCGCGGCAAAGCATTGCCCAGGGCGATCAGTTGAAAGGCAGCGACCTGCCAGGCGGGGAAATCGGCACCGTCGGCACCCAAGGTCCCGGCGGTGCGCAACAAGGCGGCAAGATCAAGCCTTAGGTTTTCATGGAATCGTGGAGCGCAGCGACAAAATTGCGCCCTCCGTCAAAGATTCCGATTATCGTCACCACCGCCAAGACATCATCGGTCGCAAACGCAATGACTGCGTTCCTCTTGAGGTTGGTAATAGGTATGGACTCGGCGACAACAGCAAACAGAAATCAGCAGGGAATGTCACTGCAATAACGCCGCATTGTTACCAACTTGTGAGTGGCCTGCCCAGCAGGAATCGAACCTGCGACCCTCAGCTTAGAAGGCTGATGCTCTATCCAACTGAGCTATGGGCAGTGCGTGCCTTGCCATGAAAGCAAGGCGAAAATGAAAAACGGGCCGCCAACTCAATGACAGCCCGTCTTTAAACTTGGTCGGAGTACAAGGATTCGAACCTTGGACCCCCTGGTCCCAAACCAGGTGCGCTACCGGACTGCGCCACACTCCGAAGACGTTATTATACGTCGGGGTGCCTTCAGCGTCAATGACGCGCCCCGAAGTATTCCGGGCACGGCCCTAGACCGGGACCTTGTCGGCAATGCGCCGCGCCGACGACGCAGCCTGCTCGGCATTCCTGGCTTCCACCATCACGCGGATCAGCGGCTCGGTGCCGGAGGCACGGATCAGCACGCGCCCGGCGTCCGCCAGTTCACGCTCGACCGCTTCTTTTTCGGCAACCATCTCGACATTTTTGGTCCAGTCGAAACCGGCCGGCACCTTCACATTGATGAGTGTCTGGGGAAACAGGGTCAGCTCGCTGCAGCAGCCATCCAGGCTCTTGCCGCTGCGCTTCAATGCCGACAGCACTTGCAGCGCGGAGACAATACCGTCGCCAGTGCTGTGCTTGTCCAGCGCCAGCAGATGGCCCGAGCCCTCGCCGCCGAACAGCCAGCCGTTTTCCTTCATCACTTCCAGCACGTAACGGTCACCCACCTTGGCGCGCTTGAAGCCGACGCCGAGTTCCTTGAAGGCCACTTCCAGCGCCATATTGGTCATCAGCGTGCCGACCGCGCCAGCCACCGGACCGGTGCTCATGCGGTCGCGCACCATCACGTACAGCAGCTCATCGCCGTTGTAGATGCGGCCGGTGCTGTCGCACATGAGCAGGCGGTCGGCATCGCCGTCGAGCGCGATGCCGAGATCGGCCTTGTGCGCCACCACCGCTTCCGACAGCGCCTTGGGAGCGGTCGCGCCGAAGCCGGCGTTGATATTGAAGCCGTCCGGCGAAGCGCCGATGGCGATCACTTCGGCACCCAGTTCATGGAACACGCTCGGGGCGATGTGATAGGCGGCGCCGTGCGCGCAGTCGACCACGATTTTCAGGCCGTGCAGGTCCAGCTCGTTTGGGAAAGTGCCCTTGCAGAATTCGATGTAGCGGCCTTGGGCATGGTCCAGGCGCTTGGCGCGGCCCAGCTTTTCCGAAGGCACGCAGCCCATCGGCTGGTCGATGGCGTCCTCGATCTCCAGTTCGACCGCGTCCGGCAGCTTGGTGCCATGCTCGGAAAAGAACTTGATGCCATTGTCCTGGAACGGGTTGTGCGAGGCGGAAATCACCACGCCGGCCGAGAGGCGCAGCGCCCGCGTCAGGTAGGCAATGGCCGGGGTCGGCATCGGGCCGGCCAGCATCACATCCACGCCGGCGGCGGCAAAGCCGGCTTCCAGCGCCGCTTCGAGCATGTAACCGGAAATGCGGGTGTCCTTGCCGATCAGCACGGTCGGGCGGCCGGATGCGGTGTTGGTCTTGGCCAGCACTTTTCCGGCGGCGTAGCCGAGCCGCATGACAAAATCAGGCGTGATCGGCGCGACGCCGACCAGTCCACGCACACCGTCAGTACCGAAATATTTACGTGCCATGTCTTCTCTTTGTGGGTGAGTTAATACTGTTTATAGTGTTTATACGATGTCGAGCTCGTTGCCGCCTGCCACACCTTGAACGCATCCACGGTGTCCACCACATCATGCACGCGCACGATCCGTGCTCCCTGCGCTACCGCAGCGAGCGCCCCGGCCAGGCTGCCGGCCAAGCGTTGCTCGAGCGGCTTGCCGGTCACGGCGCCAATCATCGACTTGCGCGACAGGCCGGCCAACACGGGCAAACCCAGCTCGTCCTGCATGCGGCCAATATTTTGCAACAAGGCATAGTTGTGCTCGACCGTCTTGCCGAAGCCAAAGCCGGGATCGATGCAGATGCGCTCGCGCTCGATACCGGCCGCGGTCAGCGCTTCCACACGCGCGCGCAGGAAGCCGATCACCTCGTCTACCACATCCTCGTAGCGCGGATCGTGCTGCATGGACTGCGGCGCGCCTTGCATGTGCATGATGCAAAGCGCGCAGTCGCTGCCCTTCACGGCATCGATGGCGCCCGGCGCGCGAAAGCCATTGATATCGTTGATCATGTCGGCACCGGCAATGATGGCTTCGCGCATCACCACCGGCTTGTAGGTGTCCACCGAGAGCGGCTTGCCGAGGTCGCGCAGCGCATACAGCA
>CAMLHI010000063.1 GCA_946479705.1 uncultured Oxalobacteraceae bacterium | reverse complement strand
GGCGTCGTTGGAGTTGGCGTCGTGGGTGTTGGCGTCGTGGGTGTTGGCGTCGTGGGTGTTGGCGTCGTTGGGGTTGGCGTCGTTGGGGTTGGCGTCGTTGGGGTTGGCGTCGTTGGAGCTGGCGTCGTAGTGCCGCCCGAGCCGCCACCACAGCCAACGTTTAATGACAGAATTGCAATTAATAATAGTGCACGGCTGAGCTTCATCGTTACCTCGAAATTTTCTGCTGACAAATGTCCTGTGACCTCAGACGATTTTCTCAGGCCAAGCGTCATCATGCACGGGCGGCACAGTTCGCTCAAGCCATTACCCAGAAAAATGCCAGGAGTACGGATAATTCAATGATTTGGCGATATGTTTCTACGGTGTGGTGCCCAGCGAATTCGAGGCGCAGCAGAAAATGCCGAACTGCGCGCAAATACACGATATTCGCCGGAACACGCACTCGCTTATGCAAGCTACCGCTTCCGGCCCGGCACTAAGATGGCATCAGACCACTACTCGGATCGCCATCATGCCCAACACTCAGCTTATCGGCCTCGACCGCCAGCACTTGATTCACCCCGTCAGCAACTTCCGCGCCCACGAAAAGCGCGGCGTCACCATCCTCTCGTCCGGCAAAGGCGCGTTCCTGCGCGACGCCGACGGCCGCGAACTGCTCGATGCCTTCTCCGGACTCTGGTGCGTCAATACCGGTTACGGGCACGAGAGCATCGTCCGCGTGGCCGCCGAACAAATGAGCCGGCTGCCCTATGCCACCGGCTACTTCAGCTTCGGCTCGGAGCCGGCCATCCTGCTCGCCGCGCGCCTGGTCGAACTGGCGCCCGCCTCGCTGCGCCGGGTCTATTTCACCCAGGGCGGCAGCGACTCGGTCGACGCCGCGATCCGCTACATCTGCTACTACTACAACGCGCTCGGCAAACCGGCCAAGAAGCACATCATCGCGCTCCAGCGCGGCTATCACGGTTCGTCCTCGACCAGCGCGGGCCTGACCGGGCTGCCGGTCTTTCACCGCCACTTCGACCTGCCCAGGGAAAACCAGCACCATATTGCCTCGCCCTACCCTTACCGCAATCCGTCCTGCGGCGACGACGCCGCCATCATCGCCGGCTCGGTCGCGGCCCTGCGCGCCAAGGTGGCCGAACTGGGGGCCGACAATGTGGCCGCTTTCTTCTGCGAGCCGATCCAGGGTTCCGGCGGCGTGATCGTGCCGCCAGTGGGCTGGCTCAAGGCCATGAGCGACACCTGCCGCGAGCTCGGCATCCTGTTCGCCGTGGACGAAGTCATTACCGGTTTCGGCCGCACCGGCCCGCTGTTCGCCTGCGAAGCCGAAGGCGTGCAGCCCGACCTGATGACCGTGGCCAAGGGCCTCACCGCCGGCTACGCGCCGATGGGGGCGCTGCTGATGTCGGAAGCGATCTACCAGGCCATCGCCGAAGGCGCCGGCCCCGACCTGCCGGTCGGCCACGGCCAGACCTACTCGGCCCACCCGGTCAGCGCCGCCATCGCACTGGAAGTGCTGCGTCTGTACCACGAAGGCGGCCTGCTGGCCAATGGCGCCGCCCAGGAGCCATGCTTCGCAGGCGGCCTGCGCGACCTGCTGGCCCACCCGCTGGTGGGCGACGCGCGCAGCCGCGGCCTGCTCGGCGCGCTCGAACTGGTGTCCGACAAAGCCACCAAAGCCGGCTTCGACCCGGCCCTGCGCCTGCACGAACGCATTGCCGAAGCGGCCTATCGCAACCGCGTGATCTTCCGCGCCTTCGGCGACAACATCCTCGGCTTCGCCCCAGCCCTGTGCTACACGGCCGACGAATTCGCCCTGCTGTTCGAACGCCTCAAGACCACGCTGGACGAAGTGCTGGACCAGCCCGATGTGCGGCGTGCGATTTTGTAGCAATAGGCGGAAACCTCCATGCGTTCTGTTCAGTAATTTTCCTGCTTGCCACATGCTAGAATCCGCATGAGGAAAGGTGCCAAGCTCATTGCTTTGGCAGGGAAAATCATATGCTAGGAAGTGGCTTCAAGCTGGACAGGATCGACATCCGTATCCTGGCCCATTTGCAACAGAGCGGGCGTATCGCCAACGTCGACCTGGCCGACGCGGTGGGGCTCTCGGCGAGTCCCTGCCTGATCCGGGTCAAGCGCCTTGAAAAAGGCGGCTATGTCACCGGCTACGGCGCGCATATCGAACTGGAAAAGATCGGCAACGTACAGCTGGTCTTTACCCAGGTAACGCTGTCGGACCACCGGCGCGAAGACTTCGCCAAATTCGAGGCGGCGCTGCGCGGCATCGACGAAATCGTCGAATGCCACCTGGTCAGCGGCGGCTTCGACTACCTGCTCAAGTTCGTCACCAGCGGCGTGGTGCATTACCAGAGCATCGTCGAAGGCCTGCTCGACGCCCACATCGGCATCGATAAATACTTCAGCTACATCGTCATCAAGTCGCCTTTCACCAAGGGCTACTACCCGGTCGAAAAACTCTTCAACCAGCATCCCTGAGCACCCGCCGCCGCGACCGCAGAAAATGCCGTCGCGGCGCGCAATACGCAATTTCCACCGTTTCCGCCTGGCGTTTTTGCGCAATGCCGCGCCGCGCCTGCCGCTACCATGGTTGTACTACCGGGGCCCTCGAAAACTGCAGCGCGCAGTAGGTTTTTCGAGGTGCCCTGCCCAACCACCCAGCAAAGCGGAGTCCATCAATGAAACCAGCATTCAAAATCGCCGTCATTCCGGGCGATGGCATTGGCAAGGAAGTGATCCCGGAAGGCCTGCGCGTACTCGCCGCCGCCGCGGCGCGCTTCGACATCGCGCTCGAATACACCCACATTGAATGGGCCAGCTGCGACTATTACGCGCGCACCGGGAAGATGATGCCGGACGACTGGAAGACCCAGCTCGGTGGCATGGATGCGATCTACTTCGGCGCGGCCGGCTGGCCGTCCACCGTGCCCGACCATATTTCGCTGTGGGGCTCGCTGCTCAAGTTCCGCCGCGAGTTCGACCAGTACATCAATTTGCGTCCGGCGCGCCTGTTCGACGGCGTGCCCTGCCCGCTGGCCGGCCGCAAGCCCGGCGAGATCGACTTCGTCATCGTGCGCGAAAACACCGAAGGCGAATATTCATCCGTCGGCGGCATCATGTTCGAAGGCAGCGAGCGCGAAGTCGTGATGCAGCAGTCGGTCCACACCCGCCACGGCACCGACCGCGTGCTCAAATACGCCTTCGAACTGGCCCGCCAGCGCCAGCGCAAGCACGTCACCGTGGCCACCAAGAGCAATGGTCTCGCGATCAGCATGCCATGGTGGGATGGACGCGCAGCCGAGATGGCGGCCCACTATCCGGATGTCGACTGGGACAAGCAGCACATCGACATCCTGTGCGCGCGCTTCGTGCTGCAGCCGCAGCGCTTCGACGTAGTGGTCGCCTCCAACCTGTTCGGCGACATCCTGTCCGACCTCGGCCCGGCCTGCACCGGCACCATCGGACTGGCGCCGTCGGCCAACCTGAACCCCGAGCGCACCTTCCCCTCGCTGTTCGAACCGGTGCACGGCTCGGCCCCCGACATCTACGGCAAGAACATCGCCAACCCGATCGCCGCCATCTGGTCGGCCGCGCTGATGCTCGACTTCCTGACCCACGGCGAAGGCCCCGGCCGCGCCGCCCATGACGCGATTTTGGCCGCCATCGAAACGGCGCTGCGGGAGGGGCCGCTCACGCCCGACCTTGGCGGCAAGGCCTCGACCACCGAACTTGGCAAAGCCATCGCCGCACTGGTCGGAGGTGCAGCATGAACGCGCCGATCGCATCGATCCTCGACCTGGCGCGGCCCGAGCTGCAAGTGGCGTCCAACCTCATCGACGGCCAGTGGTGCGACAGCGCCGCCGGCGCGCGCTTCGAGGTGAGCGACCCGGCCAGTGGCGCGGTGTTCGCCAGCGTGCCCGATAGCGGCGCCGCCGACGCCCGCGCCGCGGCCGATGCCGCCGCCGCCGCCTTCGCCCCCTGGCGCGCCCGCAGCGCGCGCGAACGCGCCCAGTTGATCAAGCGCTGGCACGCACTGATCCTGGCCCATACCGACGACCTGGCGCGCCTGATCTCGCGCGAACAGGGTAAACCCCTGGCCGAGGCGCGCGGCGAAGTCGCTTACGGCGCTTCCTACGTCGAGTGGTTCGCCGAAGAAGCGGTGCGCACCTATGGCGACCTGATTCCCGAGCCGCTGCGCGGCAAGAAGATGATGGCGGTCAAGGAGCCGGTCGGCGTGGTGGCCGCCATCACGCCATGGAATTTTCCGCTGGCGATGATCGCCCGGAAGATCGCGCCGGCCCTGGCGGCGGGCTGCACCGTGGTGGCCAAGCCGGCCGAAGACACGCCACTGACCGCCCTGGCCCTGGTCCGGCTGGCGATGGAAGCCGGGATTCCCGCTGGCGTGATCAATATGGTCACCGCATCGCGCGAGCAGACCCCGGCCGTGGTCGACGCCTGGATGGCCGATGCGCGCGTGCGCAAGATCACCTTCACCGGATCGACCGCCGTGGGCAAGCACCTGGCGCGCGAGGCCGCGGCCACGCTCAAGACGCTCTCGCTCGAACTGGGCGGCAACGCGCCCTTCATCATTTTCGACGACGCCGACCTGGACGCCGCCGTGGCCGGCCTGATGGCCGCCAAATACCGCAACGGCGGCCAGACCTGCGTCAGCCCGAACCGCGTGTATGTGCAGCGCGGCGTGTACGAAGCCTTCGCCGACAAGCTGGTCGCACGCGTGTCCGCCCTGCAGGTCGGTCCGGCCACCGATCCGGCGGCGCAGGTCGGCCCCATGATCAATGCGCGCGCGCTCGCCAAGATTGAGCAGCATGTGGCCGACGCGCTCGAACACGGCGCGCAGCTGCTGACCGGCGGCCAGCGCCTGCAGCCGGCCGGCACCCTCGGATGCACCTTCTACGCACCGACCGTGCTGGGAAAGGCAAGCAACAGCATGAAGCTGGCGCACGAAGAGACCTTCGGTCCGGTGGTCGCGCTGTTCCCCTTCGACGACGAGGCCGAGGTCGTGGCGATGGCCAACGACACCCCGTTCGGCCTGGCCGCCTACTTTTATTCGAAGGACATCGCACGCGTCTGGCGCGTGGCCGACCTGCTCGAAACCGGCATCGTCGGCATCAACGAAGGCGCGCTGGCCGCCGAGGCTGCGCCGTTCGGCGGCGTCAAGGAGTCGGGCTACGGGCGCGAAGGCTCGCGCTACGGCCTGGACGACTACATGCACACCAAATACCTGTGCCTCGGAGGGATACGATGACAGCCGCGCAGGTCTATCCGATCGAGGTCGAGTTCCCCAATCTCGATGCCTACGCCGAGGGCAATGCCGGCGTGGCCTATGCCTACACCTTCGACAGCGGCCAGCCCGGCCCGCACACGATGATTAACGCACTCACCCACGGCAACGAGGTGTGCGGCGCGATCGCCGTCAAGGCCCTGCTCGACATCGGACTGCGGCCACGGCGCGGGCGTTTGACGCTGTCGTTTGCCAACGTCGACGCCTACCGGCGCTTCGACCCGGCCGCGCCGGATGCCTCGCGCTTCGTCGACCAGGACCTGAACCGGGTCTGGACACCGGCCATCCTGGATGACGCCAGCCGCGATTCGAGCGAACTGCGGCGCGCGCGCGCGCTGCGTCCCCTGATCGACAGCGTCGACCAACTGCTCGACCTGCATTCGATGCACGAGCGCTGTGCGCCGCTCTCCGTGTGCGGCCCGCTCGACAAGGGCATCGCGCTGGCGCGCCGGCTCGGGGCGCCAGCCTGGATCGTCAGCGACGCCGGCCACGCCGAGGGACGCCGCCTGCGCGACTACGGCCAGTTCGGGCAGGCCGACAGCACGCGCAACGCCCTGCTGATCGAATGCGGCCAGCACTGGGAGGCCAGCGCGGTGGCTGTCGCCATGGACTGCTGCGCGCGCTTCCTGCTTGTCGGCGGCAATCTCGATGCCGGCGACCTGCCGCCCGGCTGGCTCCAGCCGCATGACGAGACGCCGCAGGTGGTGCGGGTGACCGACGCGGTGGTGGCGCACAGCGACGACTTCCGGTTCGAAGCGCCCTACACCGGGCTGGAAATCATGGCCGATGCCGGCACCGTGATCGGCTGGAGCGAAGGTCTGCCCGTGACCACGCCCTACCCCAATTGCGTGCTGGTCATGCCCTCGCTGCGCCAGCTGCGCGCCGGCGTCACGGTGGTGCGCATGGGCCGCCTGGTAGCTTAGAAGCAGGCCGCGCTACGGCATCGTCCCGCCATCCCGGGGACGATGTCACTCCCAGCTTTTTTTCCCGCTTTCGATCACGGCCAGTGGATAGTTGCGCTGGTCCAGCGGCTGGCGCAAGACGATCCGGCTGGAGAATTTCTCGATCCCGATTTCGTCGTCCAGCAGCCGCTCCATCAGCGCCTGAAAATGAGCGACGGTTGGCGCGACGATCTTGAGAAGATAGTCGTAGCCGCCGCTGACGTTGTAGCACTCGATGATTTCGAGGTACCTGGCGGCGCCTGCTTCGAATTTACGGAAGTCGTGCGGCTGATGGCTGCTGATGGTCACCTCGGAAAACACGGTGACGTTGCTGCCCAGCTTATCGAGCGCGATGTCGGCGCCGTAGCCACGTATGACGCCGACATCCTGGAGGTGCTTGGTGCGCAGCAGGCAGGGACTCTGGCTGAGACCCACCGCCTCGGCCAGTTCGACATTCGAGCAGCGCCCCTCGCGCTGGAGATGCTCGAGAATCTTGAGGTCAAGCCGGTCGAGGGGAACAGTGGTACGCATGGCTGGATAATACCATCGGCCCGCCTACGCCGGTGCCGCCGCTTTCGCTTCGCTCAGGGCCTGGTCGAGTGCCTCGATCACCATGCCGGCCTGATCGGCCGACAGTACCAGCGGTGGCCGGATCTTCAGCACATTGTGTCCCATCGCGCAGGCGCTGAGCAGGACGCCCTTGTCGCGCATGCGGTTGACGACCTGGCTGGTGAGCCAGCGATGCGGCGCGCGCGTACCGCGATCGCTCACCAGTTCCACGCCGACGAACAGGCCGGTGCCACGCACGTCGCCGATCGCTTCGTGCCTCGTGGCCAGGCCGGCGATCCCATCGAGCAGGACCTTGCCGACCTTGGCGGCATGCTGGACCAGCCCCTCCTGTTCGATCGTCTGCAGCACCGCCAGCGCCGCCGCGCACGATACCGTATTGCCGGCGAAGGTATTGAAGTAGCGCGAGTATTTGCCGAATTCGGCCAGCGCGTCCGCGCTCGCCAGCAGTCCGGCGATCGGCTGCCCGTTGCCCATCGGCTTGCCGACGGTGACCACGTCGGGGAGCACGCCATGGCGCTGGAAGCCCCACAGGTGTTCGCCGGTCCGGCCAAAGCCTGGCTGGACCTCGTCGGCGATGAACAGGCCGCCGGCACGCTTGATTGCCTCGACCGCGCCCTTCAGGAAGCCCGCCGGTCCGGGCAGGATGCCGTCGCTGGTAAACAATGTGTCGACAATCAGCGCCGCCGGCTTGATACCGTGTCGCTGCAGGTCGGCGATGGCCGCCTCGACGTCGCGCGTGAAGCGTTCGCCCAGGTCGGCCCCCTCGGCATGGTACAGGCGCGGCGCCGGGACCAGACGCACATGGGCGCCAAGGTCGACGGTCTTGCCGAGCGACGGCGAGAATTGCGACACGGCGTCGGTGATGCCGTGGTAGGCGGTATCGGTCACGATCACGCCGGTGCCGCCGGTGCGGACCTTGGCGATGCGATAGGCCAGGTCGTTGGCCTCGCTGCCGGTACAGGTGAGCATCAGATGCGCCAGGTCAGTCTCGGGCACGCTCGCGAGCATGCGTTCGGCCAGCTCCAGGATCGTCTCGTGGAGATAGCGCGTGTTGGTCGCGAGGGTCTGCACTTGCCGGCAGATGGCCTCGGTCACCGCCGGGTGACAATGCCCGAGCGAAGTGACGTTGTTGTACACGTCGAGGTAACGGCGGCCTTGCGGATCGATCAGCCACACGCCTTCGCCGCGCACGATGTGCAGCGGATGCTCGTACATCAGCCGGTAGGCCGGGCCGAGCAAGGCATCGCGCCGGGCGATCATCGCCCCGGTGACCGGGCCCACATCGGCGCGTCCGGGGATGTAGGCGTTAACCATGTTGAGGTCAGTGGTGCTGTTCATTTGTCGCTCCCAATTCGTACTTCGGTTAGTAGGCGTTCGCGCGCCGCGTCGCGGGAAAGATCGGCCATCTGGGATAGCGCTTCCCACGCGGCGGGGTTGTGGCGCATGATGTAGGCGCGGTTCTCGGGATAGCGCGCGGCGCGCCATTCCGAAATCAAGGCCGTGACGAGGTGGCGCGTTGCCATGAGATCGGCGACGATATCCTGCTCGATGTCGGTCAGCGGCAACGTGGCGTGGTAGGCCCCGACGAACTGCGCTGCCCCTTCGAAAGGATCGGCGCTGCCTGTCATGTGAAAGGCCGCCGCCGTGGCCACCTCGCCGACCAGCGGCGCATACAGCATGTCGCCGAAGTCGATGATCCCCACGATGCGCGCATGATCGTCCGGCGCGACCAGGACATTGTAGAAATGGTAGTCGTTGTGGATCACCTGCGCCCGCACGTCGCCAAGGCGCGGCAGCACATGCTGCTTGAAGCGCGTCATGAACATCCCGGCGAGCGCGCGGCGCGGTGCGTCCACGATGCCGTCGAGCTTGGCGGCCAGGCGGTGCGCGGTGGAGACATTCCACAGCAGGTCATGCTGTGCCGCCGGGTGCGAGAAGCCGTGCAGGGCGAGATCCAGTTCGGCCAGTCCGCGTCCCATCGCGCGGCGCTGCTGCGCGGTGCGCGGGGTCTCCTTGATCTGCACGCCATCCAGATAGGTGAGCATGCGCACGGTCGATTGCACACCGGCGCCCAGGGTGACGGTGTCGCGCGTCAGCCCGTCGAGCGTGCGCACGACGCGCGGCACCGGCTGGCCGGGCGACACGCGCGCGATGTGGTCGAGCGCCGCGATCTGGAAATCGACTACCGGGACGGGCTCGGATGGATTGCTGATCTTGACGACGTAGCGCATGCCGTCGGCGCTCTGGATGCGGCAATTCTGATCGCGCTCGCTCGCCAGCGCTTCGACGCTGCCCTCGATGCCGTAGAGGCGCGCGACCAGGGCGCCTACCTCGGCCAGGGCAAGGGTGGGTGCCGCCGTACTCAGCGCCGCGGCCTCGATCGGACGATTCATCGGCATCATCACAATCCAAGCAGGCCAGGCAGCTGGCGAACGTCGGTGATCCTGTTGACGCCATAGCCGTCGGCCATGGGCTCATGATTGCGGTCGATGAAGGTCTTGGCCATGAAACCCAGATCGGACGCGGTCATGAGGTCGTAGCGGAAGCTCGACGAGACGTGCATCATCTGCTCCGGTCCGCAGCCGAGTTGATCGAACATGTATTCGAA
>CAMLHI010000062.1 GCA_946479705.1 uncultured Oxalobacteraceae bacterium | reverse complement strand
GGGTGGGCTTCCTGGCCAACTTCTTTTCGCGTCCGGTGATGAGCGGCTTCTCGTTCGCCGTGGCCCTGGTGATCGCTTACGGCCAGCTCGCGCCGCTGCTCGGCGGCCCTTTGCTGCACCCGCACGCGCCCAGCGCGGCCATCGGTATCGGCGCGCTGGCCTTGCTGCTGCTGGCGAGGCGCTTCATGGCGCCGTTGCTGGCCGCCTGCGGACTGCGCGAGGAAACGGCGCAGATCGGGGCGCGCCTGGCGCCCATGCTGGCGGTCGTCGGCGGCACCGCGCTGGTCACGCTGCTGCACCTGGACGCAGCCGGCGTGAAGGTGACCGGGCCGGTGCCGGGCGGCCTGCCGACCCTCAACCTGGCCAGTTCCATGCCCCATTGGCGCACCATGGCCCAGCCGGCGCTGCTGATCGGCTTCATGATCTTCCTGATCAGCATGTCAGCCGCGCAAACGCTGGCGCTCAAACGCCAGGAAAAACTGCGCAGCAATGCCGAGCTGCTCGGCCTGGGCGCGGCCAACGTAGCCAGCGCGCTGTCGGGTTCCTTTCCCGTCACCGGCAGCATTTCGCGCTCGGCGGTGAATTTTTCGGCGGGCGCGCGTACTCCGCTGGCCAGCGTGATCAGCGCGCTGCTGCTGGTGGGCGCGCTGCTGGCGCCGACCGGCTGGCTGGCGCTGCTGCCGCTGCCGGTGCTGGCCGCCACCATCATCGCGGCGGTGCTGGGCATGCTCGAAGTGGCGACCCTGCGCACCGCCTGGAGCTACGACCGCGGCGATGCGCTGGCCTGGCTGGCCACGGCCGCCGGCGTGTTCGCGCTGGGCGTGCAGGCCGGCGTGGTGGTGGGCGTGGCGCTGTCGATGGGGACCCTGATCTGGCGCGCCAGCCGGCCCAATATCGTGGTGCTGGGCCGGATTCCCGGTACCGAGCACTTTCGCGACATCGAACGCTACGAAGGCACCACCTCGGAGCGCGTGCTGATGCTGCGGGTGGACGCCAACCTGTTCTTCGGGAACGTCGAGTCGGTCAACCAGCGTATCGAGGACGAACTGGCGGCGCGCTCGCAGCTGCGCCATCTGGTGCTGGTGATGAGTTCCATCAGCTCGATCGACACCTCGGCCTTGTTTGCGCTGGCCGAGTTGAACCAGATGCTGCGCCAGCGCGGCATCGCGCTGCATTTCGCCGAGGTCAAGGGCCCGGTGCTGGACCGCCTCAAGACCAGCGCGCTGCTGCCCGATCTCAGCGGCGAAGTGTTCCTGAGCGCGCTGATGGCGTTCGAACGTACCTCGCAAGGGGAGGCTTGAAATTAGGAGGCGGTCTCGGACGCCAGGTGGCGTTTGACGTTCTTGACGCCCGGGCCGGCGGCCATCACCGCCTCGACCAGCTGTGCCTCCGTCACGCCGAGCGCCCGCGTCCAGTAGTCGACTTCCCATTTCTCGTGCACGTTGATCGAGCTGCGGTCCTGCGGGCCGCGATCCTGAAGGCTGTCTGACATGATGTGTCTCCTGTGTTGGTCTGTACCCAGAATAGGTGAGCACGGATTGTGCTTCTGTTCGGTATCTAACAGAGTTGCGACGGTCGAAAGTCACTGATATTCACACATTTGATTATCAATGGTGCAACCGCCGCGCTAAAATGCGCGTTTTGGTGATGATAGCGCTGCCACCCTCCTTGCATTGGTGCCGATGAAACCCGTCGTTGTCCGCGCTCCCGCGCTCCTGCTGGCCTCCGCGCTGCCCCTTTGCTGGCAGGGCGCGGCCGCTGTCGAACTGAGCGCGAGCGGCAGGGTGAGCCTCGGTTCCGCCTGGCGCACCGAGGCGGCCGACCCGCAATTTCTGGTACCGGTCAACGCGGCGGCGCTGGGCCTCGATGGGCGGGCCGCCGGCGGCCAGAATACCGACGACGGCAACAATAATTACCGCAAGGGCGACATGGTCAGCCGGGTCCTCAAGGGCTACCTCGACCTGCGCGCCCGCGCGGGCACGGCCGCCGCGCTGGTGCGCGTGAAATCCTGGCACGACTTCGCCCTGCTCGACGACCGCCGCCCCTGGGGGAATAACCCGAACGGCTACGTGGCGGATAGGCCGCTGAGCGATGCCGGTGCCGGCCGGCTCGGACGCTTTTCCGGGATCGCCCTGGCCGACGCCTATTTGGAGAACACGCTGGACCTGGGCGGCACGCGCCTGTTCGTGCGCGGCGGCCATCAGGCCTTGGCCTGGGGCGAGCGCAACACCGCCGGCGGCGGCATGGCGGGACTCAACGCGCTCGAGCTGCCGGCCCAGCGCCGCCCTGGCGCGGTGCCGGCCGAATTCCGGATCGCCCAGCCGATGCTGTTCGCGCGCCTCGAAGCCGGCCAATCCGGCCTGGCGCTGGAAAGCTATGTGCAGACCGGCTTTCACGGCAGTACGCTGGACATGTGCGGTACCTTCTGGGCGCCGACCGACTACCTGGCCGACGGCTGCGAGCGCGCCTTCGCCGGCCTGCCGGCCGCCAGCGACCGCGTGCGCCTGCGGAATGGCGCCTATGTCAAGCGCATCGCCAGCCCGTTCGGCGTCGACGGCGCCCAGTTCGGCCTCGGCATGGTGTGGAAGTCCGCCACGCCCGGTACCGAGATCGGCCTGTACCGCGCGCGCTATCACCAGCGCACGCCGGTTCCCGGCCTGCGCAAGGCAGGGCGCGCCGGCCCGGGCTTGATCCCCGCCGATCCGGATGGTCTCAACCTGGCCTACTTCGCCGAATATCCCGCCGGGATCGACCTGTATGCCCTGAGCGCCACCCACAAGCGCGGCACCTTGAGCTGGTCGGGCGAACTCGATTACCGTCCCAATCAGCCGGTCCAGCTGCCGCCTTCGGATGTGCTCACGCCATTCCTGAGCGCGACCGCGCCGGCATTGCTGCGCGCCGACGCGGCCGCGCTGGCGCCCGGCGCGCTGTTTCACGGCTACGACCGCTACCGCACCACGCAGCTGCAAGTGGCGCTGCGCAAGGACTTCGGGACGCTCGCGCGGGCCACGGTCAGCGGCGAGGCCGAACTGGTGGCCAAGCACGTGGCCGGGCTGCCCGATCCGTCCGTGCGCCGCTACGGCCGCTCCGATGTGTACGGGGCCGGTCCGGTGGCCGGCGCATGCAGTGCCGGTGCCGCCGCGGCGGCGCGCCAATGCAGTCTCGATGGTTATGTGACGCCGAACGCGCTGGCCTACCGCCTGCGTCTGGATGCGCGCTGGCGCGCCGTGCTGCCCCGGCTCGACCTCAGCACCAGTGCGCTGTTCACCCACGACCTCAAGGGCTGGTCGCACGACTTCCTGATCAACCAGGGCCGGCGTACGCTGCGCCTGGGCTTTGAGCTGCGCTACCGCGAACGCTACTTCGCCGAACTGGCCTATGTACCGGTCTGGGGCGGCCGCTACAACAACCAGGCCGACCGCGATTACGCGTCCGTGGCGGCGGGCATCGCGTTCTGAATGACATTGCACCTGTTCGGTGCGCGCCGTCCATCATGGTGCCCGGCACGCTCTGCCGCAGTGCGCGCCGTGCGCCAAAGATGTGCTGCGCATTGGCACATATCATGCTAACTTGACAGGCATGCCCGACTGCCCAAGTTCGCACCACCTTTCCACTGCCGCCTGGCAGGCCAGCCTGCGCCTGCGCTTCACCGACGATGTCGGCACCACGCGGCTGACCGAACGCGCCCACAGCGGTCCGCTGCGGGTGCAAAAGCCCCTGTATCCGGAAGGCGCGCGCATCTGCCACGCCATCGTGGTGCATCCCCCTGGCGGCGTGGTCGGCGGCGACGAGCTGGCCGTCGATGCGCAGGCCGGCGCCTCCACGCATGCCTTCCTGACCTCGCCCGGCGCCACCAAGTGGTACCGTGCCAATGGCCGCGTCTCGCGCCAGCGTCTCGTGCTGGCCGCCGGTCCCGGCGCGGCCATCGAATGGATGCCGCAGGAGAGCATCTTCTTCAACGGCGCCCAGGTCGAACTGGACCAGGACGTCGAGCTGGCATCGGACGCCAGCTTCATCGGCTGCGACATCGTCTGCCTGGGCCGGCGCGCTTCCGGCGAACGTTTCGAGGCCGGCAGCATCGGCCAGCGCCTGCGCATCCGCCGCGGCGGCAAATTGATCTGGTGGGAGCAGGGCCGCATCACGGCCGGCGCCGCCATGATGAGCAGCCCGCTGGGCCTGGACGGCGCCAGCGTCTGCGCCAGCTTGATCGGCGTCGGCAAACCGGTCCCCGTGGCCTTGTTGGGCGCCATGCGCGCTGCCGATCCGCAGTTGGCGCTCAGCCAGGTCAAGTCGGTGTTCGTGGCGCGCTACCTGGGCGACGACAGCGAAACCGCGCGCCGCGCCATCGTCGCCGTGTGGCAGGCGCTGCGCCCGCACCTGCTGGGCTGCGCCGCACCGATTCCCCGCATCTGGAACACTTGAATAACCTTAACCGCCGATCCCATGGACCTGACACCCCGCGAAAAAGACAAGCTGCTGATCTTTACCGCCGCCCTGCTGGCCGAACGCCGGCTGGCGCGCGGCCTGAAACTGAACTATCCGGAAGCGGTCGCGCTGATCAGCGCGGCCATCATGGAGGGTGCGCGCGACGGCAAGAGCGTGGCCGAGCTGATGTCCGACGGCGCCAAGATCCTTACGCGCGCCCAGGTCATGGAGGGTATTCCCGAGATGATCCCGGATATCCAGGTCGAGGCGACCTTTCCGGACGGCTCCAAGCTCGTCACCGTTCACAACCCCATCCCCTGAAGGAGCGCGCATGATCCCGGGTGAATATTTGCTGGACGATGGCGAGATCGCCATCAATGCAGGACGCGCCACGCGCACCATGGTGGTGGCCAACAGCGGCGACCGGCCGGTGCAGGTCGGCTCGCACTTCCACTTCTTCGAGGTGAACACGGCGCTCAAGTTCGCGCGCAGCGATGCCATCGGCATGCGCCTCAATATCGCGGCCGGCACGGCGGTGCGCTTCGAGCCGGGCCAGCAGCGCACGGTCGAACTGGTGGCGCTGGCCGGCGACCGCATGGTGTACGGCTTCAATGGCCTGGTCATGGGCGAATTGCCGCCGCACGGAGGGAAATGATGCCGACGATTTCACGCCGCGCCTACGCCGACATGTTCGGCCCCACCACCGGTGACCGCATCCGCCTGGCCGACACCGAGCTGTTCATCGAGATCGAATTCGATTACGCCATCTACGGCGAAGAGGTCAAGTTCGGCGGCGGCAAGGTCATTCGCGACGGCATGGGCCAGTCGCAGCGCCTGCATGCCGATGTGATGGACACCGTCATCACCAACGCCGTCATCGTCGACCACTGGGGCATCGTCAAGGCCGACATCGGCCTGAAGGATGGCCGCATCGCCGCCATCGGCAAGGCCGGCAATCCGGACATCCAGCCCGGCGTCACCATGGCCATCGGCGCCGCCACCGAGATCATCGCCGGCGAAGGCATGATCGTCACCGCCGGCGGGGTCGATACCCACATCCACTTCATCTGCCCGCAGCAGATCGAGGAAGCGCTGATGAGCGGCGTGACCACCATGTTCGGCGGCGGTACCGGCCCCGCGGTGGGCACCGCGGCCACCACCTGCACGCCCGGTCCCTGGCACATCCACTCGATGCTGGCGGCGGCCGACGCCTTTCCGATGAACCTTGGCTTCATGGGCAAGGGCAATGTCAGCCAGCCAGGCCCGCTGGAAGAGCAGATCGAAGCCGGCGCCATTGGCCTGAAGCTGCACGAGGACTGGGGCAGCACCCCGCAAGCCATCGACACCTGCCTGGAAGTGGCTGAGCGCATGGATGTGCAGGTCGCGCTGCATTCGGACACGCTCAACGAAGGCGGCTTCCTGGAAGCCACCCTGGCCGCGTTCAAGGACCGCACCATCCACACCTTCCACACCGAAGGCGCGGGCGGCGGCCATGCGCCCGACATCATCGCCGCCGTGGGCGAAGAGAACGTGCTGCCATCCTCGACCAACCCGACCCGCCCGTTCACCGTCAACACGCTCGACGAACACCTGGACATGCTGATGGTCTGCCACCACCTCGACCCGGCCATCGCCGAGGACGTGGCCTTCGCCGAGTCGCGCATCCGCCGCGAGACCATCGCCGCCGAGGACATCCTGCACGACCTCGGCGCGATCTCGATGATGTCGTCCGACTCGCAAGCCATGGGCCGGGTGGGCGAGGTAATCATGCGCACCTGGCAGACCGCGCACAAGATGAAGGTGCAGCGCGGCCCGCTGGCGCCGGACACCTCGCGCAGCGACAACTTCCGTGTCAAGCGCTACATCGCCAAGTACACTATCAACCCGGCCATCACGCATGGCATCTCGCACGTGGTCGGCTCGCTGGAAGTGGGCAAGATCGCCGACATCGTGCTGTGGAAGCCGGCCTTCTTCGGCGTCAAGCCTTCGATGATCCTCAAGGGTGGCATGATCGCCGCGGCCCAGATGGGCGACCCCAACGCTTCCATCCCGACTCCGCAGCCGGTGCACTACCGGATGATGTTCGGCGCCTTCGGCGGCGGCCTGAAGAAGTCCTTCACCTTCGTCTCGCAGGCGGCGTTCGATGCCGGCATCGGCCAGCGGCTGGGATTGTCCAAGACCCTGATCCCGATCCGCGCCACGCGCGGCCTGAGAAAGCGCGACATGATCCATAACGGCGCTACGCCGCGCATGGAAGTCGATCCCGAAACCTATGAAGTGCGCGCCGACGGCCAGTTGCTGGTCTGCGAAGCGGCCGCCGTGCTGCCGATGGCGCAGCGCTATTTCCTGTTCTGAGGCCCCATGCTGACACTGCACACCAAACTGGCCAGCGCCGAGCGCATCGACGGCGAACTGGTCCTGCCCTACGACCAGCGCGAGCGCTGCCGCCTGCGCGCGCACCTCGTGAGCGGCGAGGAAGTCGCCCTGTTCACCGTGCGCGGCACCGTGCTGCGCGACGGCGACCTGCTCACCGGCGAAGACAAGCGGGTGATCCGCGTGAGCGCCGCCGCCGAGCCGGTCTACGCTGTCCGCTGCGCCGATGCGCACATGCTGGCGCGCTGCGCCTTCCACCTGGGGAACCGCCACACCCAGACCCAGATCGGTGCCGGTTTCCTGCGCATCCGCGTCGACCCGGTGCTGCGCGAGATGGTCGAAGGACTGGGCGCCACGGTGGTCGAGGAAAGCGCACCGTTCGAGCCGGAGGCCGGCGCCTACTCGGGCGCGGGGCACAGCCACCGCGACGACGGCAACCTGCTGGCGCCGGTCCCGCTGCGGCAGAAGATCCACCGGCCAGGCGACCCGGCCACCCCATGAACGCGGCCGCATTACTGCACCTGCTGCAGTTCGCCAGTCCGGCCCTGCCGATCGGCGGCTACAGCTATTCGCAGGGACTGGAAGCGGCCCTGGAGTCGGGCCTGGTGCGCGATGCCGACACGGCGCGCGCCTGGATCGTGCGCTACCTGCACGAAGTCGTCGCGCAGTGGGATGCGCCGCTGTTCTGGCGCCTGCTCAAGGCTTTCGACGCGCGCGACGACGCCTCCATCGCGCTGTGGAGCGAGCGCTTCCTGGCCTCGCGCGACAGCGCCGAGTTCCGCGCCGAGACCGTCCAGATGGGCTACTCGCTGACCAAGCTGATCGCCGAACTGGGCGTGGCCGACGTCGCTCCGCTGGGCGAGGAAGTGTCGCTGCCGGCGGCCTTTGCCTGCGTTGTCAGCGCGCTCGCCATCGGCCACGAGGAAGCGCTGCTGGCGATGCTGTTCTCGTGGGTCGAGAACCAGGTGCTGGTGTGCGTGAAGTCGGTGCCGCTGGGGCAGGTGGCGGGGCAGCGCATCCTGCTGTCGCTGCGCCCCGAACTGGAGCTGGCGGCCGAGCGGGCGCGTACCATCTCCGATGAAGACATGAGCAACTGGTCGCCGGGGCTGTCGATCCTGTCGATGCGCCATGAAGTGCAAAACGGGCGGATCTACCGCTCCTGAACCATCAAGAAAGAGAAGATACCATGACATCCAATCCCCTGCGCGTCGGCATCGGCGGCCCGGTTGGCTCCGGCAAGACGGCGCTGTGCGAAATGCTGTGCAAGGCCATGCGCGACGACTACGACATGGCCGTCATCACCAACGACATCTACACCCGCGAGGACATGGAGATCCTGCTGCGCGCGAACGCGCTGCCGCCGGAGCGGCTGATGGGCGTGGAGACCGGCGGCTGTCCGCACACGGCCATCCGCGAGGATGCCTCGATCAATCTGGAAGCGATCGCCCGAATGCAGGCCGACTTCCCCGACCTCGACCTGATTCTGATCGAGTCCGGCGGCGACAACCTTGCCGCCACCTTCAGCCCCGAGCTGTCGGATCTGACCCTGTACGTGATCGACGTGGCCGGTGGCGAGAAGATCCCGCGCAAGGGCGGGCCGGGCATCACGCGTTCGGATCTGCTGATCATCAACAAGACCGACCTGGCGCCGCACGTAGGCGCCAACCTGGACATCATGGCGCAGGACGCCAAGCGCCAGCGCGGCGAGCGGCCTTTTGTATTCACCAATTTGCGCAGCGGCGAAGGTGTGGCCGAGGTGATGGCCTTCATCCGCCGCCAGGGCTTGCTGGACTAGACTCAGGCCTGCTTGCCGGTACCGTCCAGCGGGGCCGGCGCCAGCGTGATGGGCGCGGCCAGGTCCGGGTGCAGGCCAGTGCGGCCTTCGTAGATCTTGGCGATGGCCGCCATGTCCGCAGCCTGGTCGCCGGTCAGGCGCAGGCTGTCGACCATGCCCAGTTCCTTGCGGGCGTAGTCGAAGCAGGCCAGCACCAGCGGCACCTTGGCCGCCAGCGCCAGATGATAGAAGCCGCTGCGCCAGTGCGGCCGGTAGCCGCGCGTGCCTTCCGGCGTGATCGCCAGCCAGCACCAGTCGGCGGCGTGGATCTGTTCGGCCAGGCGCGCGGTGGCGCCGGTCGGGGCGCCGCGTTCGACCGGCATGCCGCCCAGGTAGCGCATGATGCCGCCCAGCGGGCCTTTGAACAGCGACTCCTTGCCGATCCAGCGGAAGGGCAGGCCGAGCGCCCATTTGCCGAGCAGGCCGATAAAGAAATCCCAGTTGGACGTATGCGGATAGACGACAATGATGCCGTGCGGGCCGGGCAGGGGCTTGTAGCGCATGCTCCAGCCCAGCAGGTGCAGCGCGCGCAGCGCCAGGCGCTGGCGCCGGTGAGGCAAAATGGTGGGCCGCAGCTTGTATTGACTCATGGTGGGCTCCAGGACAACTGAGATGTTCGGTTACCGCCATTTTATGAGGATTCGTCCTGCTGTTCGGAAAATAAGATTTGCATGTGGGAAAATCGAGACGGAACATTGGCAACATCGCATTCAACCCTAAGGAGAGCGGCATGACGGAAGCAAATGTGGACTTTATATTGATGCGTACCTTCGATGCGCCGCGCGAGCAGGTGTTCCGGACCATGATCGAAAAGGAGCACCTGCAGAAGTGGTGGGGGCCGGCC
>CAMLHI010000061.1 GCA_946479705.1 uncultured Oxalobacteraceae bacterium | reverse complement strand
AAGATCAACCGGGAAATGGCGCGCGCCAACGCGCTGTTTGCCAAACACAAGATCACCGAACTGGCCTCCTATCAGGTCCAGCCACTGCCGGCCCAGGTGCCGGTGTACTCGCGCTTTGGTCGCCGCTATCTGGAGCTGCTGCAAAAGTTCGATCATCTGATGCTCATGCTCGAGACGATGGCCATGGACGAGCTGATAGGGCTAAGCGAACAGACCGCCGTCAAAGCAGGGTTCAAGCGCGCTGCCCGCAGCGTCGCCGCAGCGGCGCTGTCGCTCCGGGTCCATTTGCATCGCCGCATCAACCCGCCCCAACGCCCCGCCGGCGTTGCTCGCAATGTGCTAGACACGGCCGAATCTTCCACCGTGAACGCGCGCGCTGCGAGCGACATCGCCGAATTAAGCTCTAGCGGCGACGACAACGCCGGCAATGCACCGCAGAGCGACGAGACAACGGCTGTCGTGCCCGCCCCGATTGTGACGAAGCGGCGCGTCAGAACGCGCACCGACTACAGGGAGGTGGAGTCGGCCGACCGGGCCGAGGATGCGGCCGCGCTGCCATCGGGTGAGGATGGCACTTCAGCGGCGCTCCACGACACCACTTCGAAGTACGCCGGGTCGGATGGCGCTGAAGCACATGCCGCGCCTTATGAACAGCAGAGTGCCGACATCGGCGGCGATGGCGTACTTGCTGGACATCAGCCGTGACCCACACTGGATGGATGCAGCAAAGCGGTCCCCCAGTGCTGCTACCACCGGGGTGCGGTCCCTCCCTGCCTAGATAAAGGGGTGCTGTAGTGCCAGCATGCACTCGATTGCTCTTCGTCAGGAGCGCCGTTCCGCGGCGGCGGTGATACAGCCGCCGCGAACGTTTCCACATATTGCTGCGAAAACGAAATCGGGAAACGACTGGTGTCTCGATAGACTCCAGTGTTTGTAAGCCATCGGTACCATGGGGCTGGCGGCTCGCGCCTTGCAACAGCACACTGGGCCGGCATGGCAGGTGTCTGCCTCTTTTCCTTTCCACCGGCCGGCGGAGTGATAGCCAGCCGGGCCATGGAACTCTTGTGGCGCCCAGCGTGTCGACTTTCCGCCCGCTGCTCGCTGGACGGTACGGGACAGGCTGCGGCACAGTGGAGCCATGTCAGCCCCTACCGTTTCCGCTACGCCGCCCGCCAACGCGGCCGATCCCGCCACCTTATTACGCAAGGTGCTTGAGGGCGCGTCGCTCACTGCGTTGGCGCGACAATACGGAGACAGCGGCAACGCGGTACGCAAGCGCGTCGTGCGCCTGGCGCGGCGCTTGCAAAAGATCGTCGGTGTGATCGACGTCGACGACGGCGCCATGCCAACGGTGGAGATGCTGCGGCGCCACCGCGCGGAGTTTCTCGAAGCGCTGACCCACTACCAGCCGGACCAGGCGGCGCCGAGCGCGGATCGCGCCGCCACCGACGACGAATTGGAACTTTTGCTGATCCACATTGATCAGCACAGCCGCGACGGCGTACGCGACCGCGCCCTGGTCCTGCTTTTGTTTGCTAGCGGCGCCCGACCCGCCGAAATCGCGAAGCTGAGCGTCGGCGACTACTTGAATGCCGACGGGCGCGTGCGCACCTGTTCGCTCATCCCCGCTGCGGCCGCGTCGAACGGCTGCCCCCGTCCCCTGTTTTTCACCAGCATGCGCTTGATTAGCGCCTTGGAAGCCCATCTCGAGCAGCGCCGCCGAAGTGGCCAGGCATGCGCCGCCCAAGCCTTTCGCGGCTTCGACTCGCGCGCCCCGCTCATCGCCCTTGGGGGACAGTCCAGGCCGGAGACTGCGGCCAGCGAAGTGCTGCGCACTGCCTTTAGCTACCTTAACCGTCCGGGGTTGAACGCGCGCAGCGCTCGGCGCCGCGCCGCGCTTAAGCTTCATGCTATGGGTGTGCCGCACAAGCGCATTGCCGACCTGCTTGGAGTATCGCGTGCGCGTGCGGTGGCGGCCTTGCTGCCAGTCGCACCCAGTGTTGAGTCGGCGATGGCGGCGCTGGCATGAACGTGGGTCGCTATGCCGTGCTGGGGCAAAGCTTCACTGCGGGCGACCCCGCCCTACAGGCAGCGCTGGCCACCGTGCACGGCGGAGCCGAGCGTCCGCGCTGCCTATGCGTTGCTGACGGCGTCGACCTGTACGTGGCCAAGCATCAGCCGGCCACCGGCCCCGCGCGTTACGTGCTCAAGCGTATGCCTGGCACAGGCAGCACCCACGCGCCTCTGTGCGACAGTTACGAGCCACAGTATGGTCAGTCCGGGCTGGGCGCCCTGATGGGAGAGACCGTCATCGATGGCCCCGACGCCCGGACCGAACTGCGTCTCAATTTCGCGCTGACCACCAGGCCGGCCGGGGAGTGCGCGGTTGAACCCTCGCAGACCAGGGCAGCACTGCCTTCTTCGCGCAGCGGCGTCAAGGCCACCCAGGCACGCATGAGCTTGCGCGCGCTGGTGCACCTCCTGTTCGAACGCGCGGGCCTGAACCGCTGGTATCCCACCATGGCCGGCAAGCGCAACCAGGCCACCTTGCACAAGTACCTGACCGAGGCGGCCCGGCCGCTGCACGCTGGGGCCATTCGGCTGGCCGAGCGGTTGTTGGTTCCTGAGGCATTCAACGAGGCGCGGCACCAGGAGCAAGCCGCGCGCCGCCGTGCCCGATTGGCCCCGCTCTATGGAGTGCCCGACGGCGGCCAGAAAATGGCGCTGTTCATCGGCGAACTGCGCAAGGCCGAGGCTGTGAGTAGCGGACAGCGCGTCTTGATTCGCCACCTGCCTGAACTGCCCCTGCTGGCGACGACAAAAACTTGGGAGCGCATCGAGCGCATGTATGCCTCGTCGTTTCGCGCTGTTGACGCGACTCCTGACGGCGCGCCTCGCCCGCGCCTCATTCTGGCGGCGCTGGCATGGGCGCGCCAGGAAGGCCAATTCCAGATCGGCAGCGCCATGGTGCTACTGTGCAGCGCGAACTGGATCCCGCTCGACGGCCCTCACGAACTGCCGCTGATCGCTGCCCTGACCGATGCCGGACGTGCCTTTGTCAAGCCGCTGCGCTACGACGCCCCAACCGCTGGCCAGTTCGCCAACGCGCTGTTGCTCGATACCCCCGATGCGCCCACGCCGCTGCACGCGATCAGCCCGTTCGCCGACGCGCGCGAGAGTGCCGCCAAGGCCAGCGCGCTTGCCGAAACGCCCGGTGCGTGGGCGTGGCGCACCGGTGAGCCGATGCCGCCATTGCCCACTGGTGGCCGCCCGCGCCAGCAGTCTGGGGCGATGGCGTCTGGAGCGTCATGGCCTGACCACAACGGCATCCTGTGAACCTGCCGCGCCTTTGCCTCCGCTCGCGCGCATCTTTGGGGATCGGCAACGCCGATCGTCGCATCTGCCGCTCGGGAAGTTCGCGTCTTGTCGGCGCCAGAACGACGAGGACAATCACCGACAACGCGGCTGCAGCACAGGATCGTCATCAAGCGATTGTGCGCGGTTGCGATGCCGCCGGCAGCATAGGCGGCCACACATTGCACCATCCGGCACGATGGGCGAGCAGGGCTTTCACCCGAGCGCTGCCCTTGCGCATCGTCGCCTTCGACGCAGCGCAAGGGCCGAGTGCGCTCAACTTGACCGGTGTGCCATGGCTGCGACACTTACCGCTTCGGCTAACTCATCGGAGCACCATCATGACGCTGGCTGTCCGCACCGGTCTATTGATATCGTGCGCAGTTCCCCCTTTGTTGCTGGCCGTCTGCGGGCATCGTATGCGCCACCCTCCAACGCCCCGCCAGTGCCGACTAGCTCGCCGATCCCGATGTGCAGGCCGCTTGACGCGCCTTCGGCGCGGCACTGTGCGACACCCAAGGCCAGGTAAAGTGCGCGCGCGAAGAGGGCGCCTAGCTGCCCACTGCCTGGCTAGGACGCGGCTTCTAGATCGCGCGTCACTGACCGCAGCCCCGAGGGCAGCGCGCTGTTAGTGGATACCAGCGGCGTAGCGTCGTTCGCCAGGCACAGCGGTCACCCCTTGTAGCGGGCGGTACCAACCTGAAAATGAATTGTTCGCGCGCTGTTGCCGAGGGGCCGGGCGGACCGACGCAACCCATTTTTCCAAGGGAGGTACCAGGCAGGACGCGGGGCATGCAAATCGCACGCGCCGCACTCGGTGCCGCTGCCGGCCAAGCCGCGGCGCCCCACATTCACCTACGTTCACACCGGAGTTCTCATGAACCGATCTATTTGGTGGGCGGCCGCAGCCATCGGCCTGCTCGTAGCACGATATACCGTTGCAGACAACACCCAAAGCGTGGTCATCACCGGACACGTGCCATGCGTGGTCGTCAACGACAACGGCAGTTGCGGCCTTTTGGGCTCGGACTGGCGCATGCCGTACGGCTGGCGACTCGGTGCCAGGCTCAAGCACGAGGACGCCCAGAATACGATGCGCGAACCGGCCAAGCAGCAAAAGCCCGACGTGCAGGACAATTCGCGCGCGCCCAATTGCACCGACCCCAAGCAAGACTTGCCGACCGCGACCCCGCACCCGGTGATGGTCGCCACGGGGGAAAAAGTCAAGGAGGAAGCCGATTTCGATACCACCGGCCTGTACAGCCTGAGCCTGCACCGCACCTATCGCAGCCAACATGCCACGGGCAAGCTGTTCGGAGCGCACTGGCTCTCCTCGCTTGACCCGGGCGTGGTCACACCCTCGGGCCAATGCTACGCTCCGCTGGCCGCTCACGGCTGCGTTCCCGATGCCTACATCCACACCGCCAGCGACGGCACCGTCACCCGCTACGATTTTTCCAGCACCGACGGCTGGGACCCGGAAACCGGCGCCAAGCCCAATTACTTCATCTATCGGGCCCAGCATGCCCGCGCCGATGACAGGCTGGTCAAGTGGGGCGCCGACCGCACCTTCACCCGGATCCAGGGCGACCTCGCCGAGCATTTCAACCTTCGCGGCAACCAGACCGACGCCTTGCTGGGCGGCGAGCCGCTGCGTACCTTTGTCTACGACGAGATGTCGCTGCCACAAAAGCTACAAAGCGTGGCGCTGGCATCCGGCTTGGCGGTGCACTTCACCTATACCGGCAACGTGGTCACCCAGGTCACCGACCCCAGCGGCAACGCCTGGACCTTCGAGTACAACGGCGCCGGCATGCTGGCCAAGGTCACCTCGCCGGGCCTCACGCCGGAAGTTCGCGTCTACCACTACGAAGATACCGATCCGGGGCGCCTAACCGGGATCACCTATGGCGGGGAGCGCTACAGCACCTACACCTATTATGCGGACGGCCGAGTCAAGAGCAGCGCGCTGGCCGGGGGCGACGAAGCCGAAAGCTTCACCTACGAGGCGGGCCGCACCACCGTGCTCGACGCGCGCGGTCAGCAGGTCCGCTATGATTTCAAAACCGTCAACGGCGAACTAAAGCCGTCCAGCGTGGCGCGCCTGGAAACCTCGACCTGTTCGGCGGCAACGCGCCAGATCGACTACGATGGCAACGGCTTTGCCAGCAAGAGCACCGACTTTCGCGGCAACGTCCGGCGCATGAGCTACGACGACACCGGCCAGCTCAAGAGAGTCACTAGCGCCGACGGCACGGCCGACGCCCTGACGGTCGATTACGACTGGGTAGACGGCCGCCTGCACCTGGTTACCTACAGGGACGCCGCCGGGGTCGCTTACGCCACCATGGAGTACGCCTACCGCCAGGAGTACCCGGGACGCGCGCGCGTGGCCAGTATCACCACGACCGACACGGCCAGCGGCGTCAAACGCAGCACCACGTACGCATACACACTGCATTCGGGCGGCACGATTGCCCAGATCAGCGAGAGCGTGGCGCTGCCCGAAGGAGCTGCCGTGACAACGACCGCCTTCGACCCGAGCGGGCGCATCACCTCGGTGACGAATCCGGTCGGTCATGTCGTTACCATGAGCGAATTCACCGGCCTGGGGCAGGCGCAAAAACTGGTGGATGTCAACGGCGCCGGCTGGCGCTTCGGCTACAACCTCACCGGTACCCTGGCCATGACGACCGATCCGGCCCAGCGCACAGTTTCGCGCTACTACAATGCCCGGCGCCAGCTGACCACCGTGGCGCTGCCGGACGGACGGCGCCAGCGCTACGGCTACGCCGCCTCGGGGCGCTTGCTGTGGCGCGGCAATGGGCTCGATGAGCGGGTCCTGGCCGACCTCGATATCGGGAAGCGCATGCTCACCACTCATTCGGCGCGCCGGGTGCCGACCTTTCTGGGCGGCGCCATCAGCACCATCCCGGCGGGCGAGTTCAAGGCCGTCGAACAGTTCGACTCGCTTGGGCGCACCTACGCCGCGCTCGGACAACACGGCCAGCGAACGGACTTTCGATATGACAATGAAGGCAATCTGACCCTCCAGCAAGATGCCGAAGGCAGCTCGGCGAGCTACACGCATGACGCGCAAAACCGCGTCGCTTCGCTCACGCTGAGCGGACACGGCACCGTCAAGGCCGGGTACGACGGTGCCGGGCGGCTGGCGCGCATCGAGGATGCCCGCCAGATCGTCACAACCTACGGCTACAACGGTTTTGGCCAGCCCACCGGCGTCACCAGTGCCGATGTCGGCAGCACCACCTATGCCTACGACAGCGCCGGACGGCTGACGCGCACCACGCTGGCCGACGGCAAGGAGCTCGTCTATACGGCCGATGCCTTGAACCGCATGCGCTCGCGCACCAGCGGCGACGCCGTTGAGCACTACAACTACGACGAAGGCTGGTACGGCAAGGGGCGACTGACCAGCGTGAGCGATGGCACCGGCCGCACCGGCTGGAACTACAGTGCCAGCGGCGCGCTGACCGCGCAGACCAGCGTCGTGTTCGGCAAGAGCTACACCACCGCCTGGGAATACAACGGCAAGGGGCAGCTGGCGTCGATGACCTACCCGAACGGGCTCAAGCTGGTGTACAGCTATGATGCTCAGGGACGCAGGACGGCCCTGCTGCGCGAGGGCGTGGCCAGGGTGACCTTGGTCGATTCCCTGCAATACCAGCCGGCCACCGAGCAGCTTTACGCCTGGCGCTTCAGCAATGGCTTGCCGCGCATGCTCACCTTCGACGAGGACGGACGGCTGTCCGAACTCGACGGTTCGCCGGCCCACCACCTGCGTTACGATTTCGGGCGCAAGAACAACCTGCTCACTGGTATCGACGACCAGCGCTACGCCAGCGCGTCCATCGGCTACGGCTACGACGCAGGCTACCGCGTCAACAGTGCCACGCGCAGCGGCGACAACCAAAGCTTCGACTGGGACGATGCCGTCAACCGGGTGCGCAGCGCGCGCGACGGCAGCGACAATGCCAGTTACACTACCAATCCCAGCAACAACCGGCTCGACCGCTGGAGCGCCGGTGGCCATCATCGTACCTTCCACTATGGCGCTGGCGGCGAGGTCACCGGGGAAAGCCGCGACGATGGCGAGCGGGTGTATGGCTACGACAGCTTCAACCGTCTGAGCAGGGTGCAGTTCAAGGGCGCAACGCTGGGCGAGTACCGCTACAACGCCCTCGACCAGCGGGTCTACCGCAGCGCCGGCGGCATGGCTACCACCTCCCTGTACGGCCCGGGCGGGGAACTGATCGCCGAGGTGGTGGGTCAAACGACCATCGATTACGTGTGGCTCGACCACGTGCTGGTGGGCGTATGGGTCAACGACACCTTCTATGGCGTCCATAGCGACCACCTGGGCCGTCCCGAGGTGATCACCGCGCCCGACCGCACCGTGGTATGGCGTGCCGTCAATGGACCGTTCGACCGCCGTGTCGTGAGCAATACCTTGGGAACCGACATCAACTTGGGCTTTCCTGGCCAGTACTTCGACCGCGAGACAGGCTTATGGTACAACCGCAAACGCTATTACGATCCGGCCATCGGCCGCTACCTGCAGGCCGATCCGAGCGGGATGGCCGGTGGCGTCAATCCCTACGTCTACGCCGGCGGCAATCCGGTGAGCCGGGTCGACGCCGAGGGTTTGCGCTGGGTGATTGCGGCCATCTGGATGGCCAGTGCCGACAGTCTGTCGGTAGGACACGTGTTCGTGGGCGAGCTCAACGGTGCGGTGATCCTCAGCCAGTTTCCTGCTGTGCACGGTATGTATGGGGCCAACCGCACACTCAGCTGGGAGGCCACCATGGCAGCTGAGGCACGCAGGCCGGACTATGTTTTCCAGGTCTTCGTCAAGAACGACAGCGCATTCGACAAGGCCGCGCAAAAGGAACGCGACAAGTCGTTGTGGTCCTTCGCACCTTCGCTCGGGTTCGAGACAAACTGTGCAGTCGGCGCCAAGCATGCTTTCAGTGCCAGCGGGATGGGAATGCCCCTTCCCGACGTATCCTTGGTGCCTGACCTGATGGCCAAATTCTTTTTGTTCCGTCAGGCGCTGGGTAGCAACTACATTCGCCAGCTCGATGAGGTGCCGTGGTGAACCGCTCGCAGCGTGGCCGTCTGCGCCCGTGGCACATTGGTGTGCTGTGCGCGCTGCCCTATCTGGCCTTCTTTTTCTACCTGTTGTACCGGGACCTGAAAACCCCCGGCACTGATGCGATGATCTTTGCCGGGTACGCAGGCTGGCCACTGACGCTGCTCGTGGGGCCGATCGCGCTGCTGGTGGGGTTCGATACTCCGTGGAACGTCCCGGTACAGTGGGTCGGCTGCGGCGTTCTTGGTGCGCTCAATTGGGGGCTGATCGGCACGTGGGTGGCGCGCGAAAAGTATTTCCCGCCGCGTAGCATGAACGCGGCGGAGGGCAGTGCGAAACAAGAGAAAGACCGCACGCTCCCCGACGCGTAAGCCGGCACCCCCGGAAGAGCGCCGGCCATGCCTGCGCTCATCTGGGGCCGCTGCGGTCCAGGCGAAGAGCGTCCGGCATGAAGTCGTAGGAAGGTCCGACGTGCTTGCGGCGGTCCACCCACGGCCATACTGGCTGTTTCAGTAAGCTGCCCGCTACCATGTCTTGCATAAGCCTGCTCGCCCTAACACACGCCGCCGGTCCGGTTCGGGAACCCCCATGCGCACCGTCATTTGCTCCGAGTCCGAGTCCAACTTCCCGGGCTGGCCAGCCAGAGACTTCCTGTTCCGCCAGACGCTGGTCAGCGACAACCTTCGCCAACTCGATGAGGTGCCGTTGTGAGCCGGCCCGAGAATGGCCGTCTGCGCCCGTGGCACATCGGCGTGCTGTGCGCGCTGCCCTACCTGGCCTACTTTCTCTACCTGGTACACCAGAGCCTGAAGATCCCGGGTACTGATGCGTTGATCTTCGCCTTCATCGCGGGCGTGCCGCTCACCGGACTCCTCACACCGATCGCACTACTGGTCGGGATCGATTCGCCTTGGCAAGGCCCCCTTCAGTGGGTCCTCACCGGCGTGCTGGGGTCGCTCAATTGGGGCCTGTTCGGCGCCTGGGTATCGTACGAAAAATACTTTCGACCGCGCAGGATGCGTGCCGCCGAGG
>CAMLHI010000060.1 GCA_946479705.1 uncultured Oxalobacteraceae bacterium | reverse complement strand
CTGGACGGGCGCCGGCAGGAGGTCTTCGCGCCAGTAGCTGCCGGCCCAGAACATCAGGAACATCACAATGCCGAAGAATACCCAGCCGTAGATCAGGTGGTCGACGCCGGTGGCCAGTTCCATATTGCTGGTGTGGCCGATCATGACGATCATGTAGGCGCGCAAGCCGTTGGCGACGATCGGCACCACCACCGCGGCGGCGATGAACACCAGGCGGCGCGTGAGCGAGCGGTAGCTGAGGTAGGCGTACAGGCAGCCGATGGTGACCGAGGAAATCAGGTAGCGCACGCCGCTGCAGGCGGTGACGACCGACCAGCTGCCGGTGGGGATTTCGAAGCGGGTGCCGTTGCGCAGCACCGGGATGCCGGTCAGCTGCAGCGCGGCCACGGTGAAGTTGGCGGTGAACTCGATCAGCGGGGCGATGAAGATGTCGCCGAAGGGCACCGCGAACAGCAGGAACAGCAGCGGGAAGGCGAGCGAAGCGGCCAGGCGCCGGCCCAGCACGGCCAGGGCGATCAGCGGGAACATGGCGGCGAAGGCGTACTGGGTGACGAACTGCACGCCGCCGATGCGCCCGGCCAGCCAGACCAGGCCGGCCACGGCGAGCAGCGCCAGCGCGGGCCAGCAGGGCTGCGGCGGATACAGGGCGAAGTTGTCGCGCCGGCGCCAGATCAGCCAGGCCGAGATCGGCGCGATCACGTAGCCGTGGGCGAAGGTTTCGCTGCTGTTCCAGATCGAGACGATCGAGGCGGCGGTGGCGAAGTACAGCAGCAGCGGCGCCAGCATGGCCAGGGCGATCAGGGCCCAGGTGGCGGGCGGCAGCAGGCGCGCGGGGCGCAGCCGGCCCGCGGTGTCGGACATCAGCATTCCAGTTTCTCCTCGATGCGCGCCAGCTTGCTCGACCAGCTGTAGTGGCGCTGTACATTGCTGCGCGCGGCGGCGCCCACGCCGGGGTCGGGCTGGCGCAGCAGCGCCATGACGGTGGCGGCGAAGGCGGCGGCGTCGGCGGCCAGCAGCACTTCGCGGCCGATGTCGGCGTCGATGCCTTCCAGGGCTTGGGGCGAGACCACCACCGGGCGGCCCATGGCCATCGCTTCGAGCACCTTGTTCTGGATGCCGCGCGCGATGCGCAGCGGGGCCACCGCCACTTCGCCGTGGGCGATGTAGGGACGCACGTCGGGCACGGTGCCGGTGACGACCACGCCGGCCTGCTGGGCCAGGGCCTGCACCGCGGGGGCAGGGCGCGAACCGACGATGTAGAAGCGCGCGTCAGGATGCCGGGCCAGGATCTGGGGGAGCACTTCGGCGGCGAACCACTGCACCGCGTCGATATTGGGCCAGTAATCCATCGCGCCGGTAAACACCAGGGCGCGCTCGCCGGCCGCGTAGGGGCTGGGATAGGCGCGCTCGGGCGAAAAATACTCGGTGTCGACGCCATTGCTGAACCAGCCGATGCGCGCGTCGCTTTCCGGCGCCAGCTGGCGGAACAGGTCGGCCTCGGGGCTGGAGACGAACAGCGAGGCGTCGCATTCGCGCGCGACCTTGCGCTCGTAGGCCAGCAGCTGCCTGGCTTCGTGGCGGTACAGCCAGCTCATGGGCCAGGATTTCTTGTCGGCGTACTGGCGCCATTTGTCCGAATCGACGTCGACGAAATCGACCACCCGCCGCGCCTGCGGATAGGCTTCGGCGTACTGCGCCATCGCCGAGGAAAAGATCATGATGCGCTCGATGCCGTGGGTGCGCACGGTCTGCTCGACCCAGCTGGCCATGCCCTTGTCATGGTAGTAGTCGAGCGAGAGCGAACGGTTGGCCAGCAGCGCGCCCAGGCTGCGCGCGCGCGCGCGCAAGGGGTTCAGGCGCGCCAGGTGGGTCGAGGCGCACAGCTTTTCCACGGTGCTCGCGTGCTGCCAGTCGTCCTCGTCGTCGACGAAGCTGCCCAGGTGGACCCGGTAATGCCCGGCCAGGTGGCGCAGCAGGTGGTAGGAGCGGATCTTGTCGCCCTTGTTGGGCGGGTAGGGGATGCGGTGGACCAGCAGGAGCAGATGGCGCACGGCGGTCAACCCAGGCTCTTGACGATGTGCGGACCGAGCGCGTTGGCCAGGCCGATCGGCAGCTTCTTCCACATCTTGATGAACAGCTGGTACTTGGGATTGAGCGGGTTATTGTCCGGCAGTTCGGTCGATGCGATCAGCTTGTATTCGTAGGCCAGCGGGGTGGGCGAAAAGCCCCAGTTCTTCTTGAAGTCGAAGGCGCCGGTACCGAGCTTGCTGCGGCCGAAGTCGAAGATGCGCACGCCGCGCGCGGCGGCCGCCTGCATCAGGTTCCAGTACATATAGTCGTTGCCGGCCACTTCGCGCGCGGCCGGCATGCCGCCGCCGTAGTAGGGCAGCACTTCGTCGCGCCAGTAAAAGCTCATCACGCCGGCGATCAGCTGGCCATCCTTGACGATGATGCGGATCTCGGTCTCGGCGGGGAAGACTTCCTTGATGACCTTAAAGTAGGACTTGGGGAAGACCGGCGTGCCGAGCCGGTGCACGCTGGTCGAGTAGCAGGTGAAGAAGCGCTCGACGTCCTCGTCCAGTTCGGCGCTCAAGCCCAGCTTGATGCCTTTCCTGACCATGGCGCGCTGCTTGCGCGGGATGGCGTTCATGTTCTCGTCGTCGTCGGCGCCGATCTCCTTGCGGAAGGTGACGTACAGCTCCTTCCGGTACCAGGACGGATCGTTCGGGTGGGCCGGCAGCAGGTTGCGGTATTCGAGGTGGCCGACGCGCAGTTCGCGCGCCACCTTCTCGGCGGCGGCGTCGAGCAGCGGGCGGGCGTCGTCGTCGGTGGCGGCCACGCCGCCCAGCACGCAGAACGGCAGCGCCGCCAGCGAGTGGCCGAACAGGCGGCTCTTGATCTCGGCCAGCGGCAGCACGCCGACGATCTGGCCTTCGCGCTCGGCGTAGAAGAACCAGGTCTTGTGGCCGTACACGCGCTCGATGATGGTTTGCCAGCCGGCGCGGTGGAAGAAGGTCGCCTCGGGGCAGGCGGCCACGAAGGCGTCCCAGCGCGGGTAATCCTGCGGCTGCAGCAGGCGCACGGTGGGGGCGCTGGAGGCGCCGGCAGCGGGGCGCGGTTGTACTGCGTCGATCGTCGAACTCATTGTTTGGGAGTCAGGTGGATGGTCAGGGTCAACGGGGCAGGAACAGATTGTCCATGCGGTCCCAGGCGAAATCGCGGGTCAGCTGGCGGATCCGGCCTTCCATCTTGTCCAGGTTGACGTAGTGGCGGAAGCGCGCCTTGGCGCTGGTGCCTTCCGGGCGTGGCTGGCCGGGGTCGATTTCCCAGGGGTGGAAGTAAAAGATGGCCGACTGCCGGTCGACGCTGTTTACGCGCCGCATCATCCAGCGCGACAGGGCGTAGGGCAGCAGGCGGAAGTAGCCGCCGCCGCCGGCCGGCAGCTTGCGCGCCATCAGCTGCACGGTGGTGATGGGCACTTCCAGCAGGCCGTCCGGACCGTGCGGATAGAAGGCGAAACGGGGCGCGTCGGGCATGCCGTAGTGGTCGTGCGCGATCGGGTAGATCGAGGAGCTGTAGCGGTAGCCCTGCTCGCGCAGGGTGTCGAGCGCCCACAGGTTGGCGTGGCCGATCGAGAAGCTGGGCGCGCGGTAGCCGAGCACCGGCACGCCGCCGATGTCTTCGAGGATTTTCTTGGCGCTGCCGATGTCTTCGGCGAATTCGCTCCTGCTCTGGTCGGAGGCGCGCAGGTGGCCGTAGCCGTGGCTGGCCAGCTCGTGGCCGCCGGCGACGATGCGGCGCACCATGTCCGGATAGCGCTCGGCGATCCAGCCGAGGGTGAAGAAGGTGGCCTTGACGTTCCCTTCGGCCAGGATGGCCAGGATGCGTTCGATGTTGGCTTCGACCCGGCATTCGCGCGTGGGCCAGCTGGCGCGCTCGATGTGCGGGGCGAAGGCCGAGACCTGGAAGTAGTCTTCCACGTCGATCGTCATGGCGTTGCGGATCGGCGCGCCGGGCACCCGCGGACGGGCTGGGGGGGCTTGCATCATCATGGCAGGTCAGTCGTTGGGTTGGTTGAGCGGCGCGGCCGCGGCGGCCGGGGTGGCGACGATTTTTTTCAGGATGTTCAGTACCGAGACCACCGATTTTTCCAGGCGCATCATGCGCTCGTCCAGATACACCGGATGGGCGGGCGATGCGGCCGCTTCGGCCGCGGCCAGTTCGACCTGGGGCAGCGCGGCCGGCGCTTCCTGGCCGGGCGGCAGTTCGAATTCCTGGGCGATGTCGCTGATGACGGTCTGCACTTCGGCCGCCGTGAAGGCGTGCAGCTCTTCCAGGAAGCCCATCAGCAGCAGGCGGTCGCACAGGGTGTTGACCTTGCGCGGAATGCCGCCGGTGTGGGCGAAGATGGCGGCGCTGGCGTCGGCCGAAAACGCCGGGTCGCCGTTCCAGCCGACCGTCTGCAGGCGGTGCTCGATGTAGGCGCGGGTTTCCTCGGCATCCATCGGGCCCAGGTGGAAGCTGGCGATGACGCGCTGGCGCAGCTGCAGCATGGTGGGGCTGTGCAGGGTCTGGCGGAATTCCGGCTGGCCGACCAGGAAGGTCTGCAGCAGGCATTTGTCGTCGGTCTGGAAGTTCGACAGCATGCGCAGTTCTTCCACCGTGCGGGCGGTCAGGTTCTGGGCTTCGTCGACCACCAGCAGGGCGCGCTTGCCTTCGGCATCCGCGCTGCGCAGGAAGTGTTCGAGGCGGGTCAGCAGGTCGGCCTTGCTGGCGTTTTCGTAGGGCAGGCCGAAGGCCGCCACCACCATGCGCAGGGTGTCGTCGGAATCGAGGTGGGTGTTGACGATGTGGGCCGCGACGATCTGTTCGGCCGGCAGGTGGTTGAACAGGTTGCGCACCAGCGTGGTCTTGCCGGCCCCGACTTCGCCGGTGACGACGATGAAGCCTTCGCCCTGGCTCAGGCCATACTCGAGGTAAGCCATGGCGCGCTTGTGGCCCTTGCTGCCGTAAAAGAAGTGCGGGTCGGGTCGCAGGCGGAAGGGCTTGGCGCTGAGCCCGTAATATTGTTCATACATGGTGACTCCGCTATTTCAGATAGGACAACGCCGCGCTCAGCGAATGCTCGACGTAGTTGCCGTGGCCGAGGCTGCCCGCGGTGCGGCGCGCTTCGAGCGAGGCCGTCAGATTGCGTGACAGCAGATGCGTGAGCGTGAACCGGCCGATGTCGCCGTGGGTGGCAAAGATGCTCGATAACGATTCGCTGCGCGAGGCATCGAGGACGAGCGCCGCGGCGCTGCGCGCGGACAGGCGATAGGTCAGCGTCAGGCTGGCGCCGCGCTGCACGGTGTTGTCGTTGATGGCGCTGGGAGCGCCGCCGAGCAGGACGGAGTCGCTCTGGCGGGTGGAAAGCGCGTCGCGGCGCATGCGATATAGGCTCAACAGGGCACTGGAATGCGCGCCGTTCAAGGCCAGGGAGGCGTGCAAGTGCTTTTGCAGATAGTAACGGTTGCTGAAGTAATTGATGCTGTCGGCCAGGGACGAGGGCAGGCCGGTCAGGCGTACATAGTCTTCCACAGCTTGGCGGCGCAGCGCCGGATCGGCGATCCTGGAGGCGAACAGCTGGTCGAGCATGGTGACGGTGTTGGCCGTGGCCGGCAGCAGGAAGTTGTCGCGCGAGGTCGTCACGGTATCGTCGTAACCGATGTTCCACACGGTGTTGCGACTGCGGTGGACGGCCAGCAGGGATTTTACCGGCCCGACAAAGCGCTGCCCGTAGCTCGCGTCGAGCGAGGTGCGCGCGCTCGGGGTCCAGCTGAAGCCGGCGTTCCAGGAACGGCCTTCGGTAGTGCCGCCGAGCGGCGCAAAGTCGTACTTGTCGTAGCCGGCGCCGATGCGCAAGGAAAGCGGCTGGGCGACGCGGTAGCGCAGCGTGGCCATTGCCTGCTCGTTGCTGCTGTCCTGCACCCGGGCACCGCTGACGTTCTGCCGGTTGTACTTGAGCGTCCACGACAATCTGTGGCGCAAGGGATCGCTATCGAGGCTGAACAGGATATTGTCGGAACCGCTGCTGCCGACGCCCGTGGTGGCCATATTGACGTGGTCGCGCGAAAAGCGCAGCAGTGCGCTCGTCCCCTCATGAAAGCGGTGCTGGAGGTAGGGACTCAGACTATAGGTGCTCACCTGGTCCTGGTTGACGCTGGAATAGTCGTTGCCGGCGCGCTGGCCGAACGGTGAAACCGGACGCTGGCCGCTCATGCCCTGGCCATTGAAGTAAAGCAAGTCGTCCACCAGGGTGGCTTGGGCGCCGACCTGGGCCTGGCGCTGGCTACGGTTGGTGCCCGCCGGCCGCTCGCCCGAATAGGCATAGGCGCTCAGGTGGAAGTTGCTGGTCAGGGTCAGGCGCGGGCCGGTGTGCAGGATCGCCAGCGACGGGGTCAGTTCGGTGACGAATTGGCCCGAAGACCGGGTGTCGGCCTGCAGGGCCACGTTGTCGGAATACAGTTCACGCAGCTGGACACCGGGCTCGACCTTCCATTGGGCGTGGCTGGCGCCGCTCGCCATCAGGGCGATGACGGCCGCGCCAATCGGCGCGCGCCGGAACGGCCGTTCACTCATAGTGGTAGCCATAGGTTTCTTCAACCCCCGGAAATTCCCGCGTCTTGTTGTAGATCAGGTTAACGTTGCTGCAGCCATCGAGCTGGCGCAGGGCTTCCTTGACCGCGTGCTGGGTGGTTTTTTCGGCCTCGACCACCATGACGATCTGGCCCATGTGGCTGGCCAGCACGTGCGCTTCGCTGGTGAGCAGCAGCGGCGGCGAATCGAAAATGACGATCCGGTCGGCGTAGCGGTGGGCGATCTCGTTGACGAAGGCGGTCATGGTCTGGCTGGCCAGCAGTTCGGTGGCGCGCTGGTTGCTCGCGCCGGCCGGCAGGATGCTCAGGGTTTCGACGTTGGTCTTGAGCAGCACGTCGCTCAGTTCGGTCTTTTCGTCCAGCAGTATGTCCATCAGCCCGCGCTGGTTCGGCAGGCCGAGCGTGCGCATGACCGAGGGACGGGCCACGTCGGCGTCGATCAGCAGGACGGTGTGGTCCAGTTCCATGGCAATGCTCATGGCCAGGTTGATGGCGCAGTAAGTCTTGCCTTCGCCCGGCAGCGAGCTGGTCACCATGATCAGGTTGCCCGGCTTGTCGCCCGGCGCCGTCTCGGCGAAGGCGCGTTTGAGCAGCGGACGCTTGATGATGCGGAAGTCTTCCAGCAGCGGGGTGCGGCCGCTGGCGGCGGTGACCATGCCGTTCTGGCGCATGCGCGCCAGGTCGATGTCGATGCGCTGGCCGGCCGGCTTGCCGGCGGCGCGGACCGCCGGACTGGCGCTGGTGGCGGCCTCGGCCGGCGCGGGCGCGGGCGCGGGCGCGGCGGCGCCGCGCGTTTGGTCCATCCGCTGTGCTGCCTTTTCAATAATGCTCACGATATTCCCCTGACCTTAAGCGGAAGCTTTAAACAGAATGGCGCCCATGACGGCACCGTAGGCGCCGACGAGCGAGAGCACGGAGGCCCACAGCGCATAGCGCTTCTTCTTGTGGCGCGCCTGTTGCGCCTCGGTCCAGTTCATGCCGATGCTGCCCAGGATGGGCAGATTGGTGATCTCGCGCAGCGCCGACTGGCTGAGGAAGGTCGGACGGATTTGGCTCATCAACAATGCCACCCCCAGGCCGGCCGCCAGCGCCACGCCGAACACGGCCGACATCAGCAGCGGACGCTTGGGGCCGACCGGCTTGGTCGGCGCGATCGGCGGATCGATCACCCGGAAACTCATCATGTCGGTGGTCGAGGACAGGTCGCCCGACAGCTTGGCCGATTCGCGCCGCTCGACCAGCTTTTGGTAGTTGGCATTGTTGACCGCGTAGTCGCGGTTGAGCTGGGCCAGCTGGGCTTCCACGTCCGGCGCGGCCGCGCTTTGCGACTGCACGCGCGCCGCGCGCGCGGCAAATTCGCTCACGCGCGTGCGCAGCGAGGCCACGTGCGCCTCGGCGGTCGACAGCGCTACGCTCATCTGTTGCAGCATCGGGCTGTAGCCGGCGCCCGGATCGGCGCTGGGCTTGTAGTTGCGGATCGCTTCGCGGCGCTTTTCTTCCAGCTGGGCCTGCAGGCGCTTGGCGGCCACGATGTCGGGATGGGCTTCGGTAAATTGCATGCGCAACTGGTCGAGGTTCTTGTTGACCGCCTGCAGACGCGCTTCCAGGTCGGGGTCGACCACGGCCGGCAAGTCGACCGGCTTGGTGCTGGCGGTACCGGCCTCGGTGGATAAGCCCATCTGGCGGCGGATGGCGTTGCGGGCTTGCTCGGCCTCGGCCAGTTCCAGGCGCGCCTGGTTCAGCTGGTCGGTGGCGTCGCTCAATTTACCGGTGTAATCGGCGCCGGCGCGCGGCAGCATGGACATGTTCTTGAGCTTAAAGTCCTTGAGTGCGTTTTCCGCCGCGCTCAGCTTGTCCTCGTAAGACTTGATCTGCTCGTCGATGAACTGGACCGCTTTTTCCGAGTCGCCCTTCTTGCCGCCCACGCTGCCTTCGACGAACAGGGTCAATAGCGACTGCACCACATCCTTGCCCAGCTTGGGGTCGGGATTGTTGTAGGTGATGGTATAGATGTCGTCGCGCTCGGTGCCGAGGATCTTGATGGCGGCGATCATCTCGTCGACCTTGGTTTCGTGTTCCTTGACCGTGCCGCTGCGCACGTCCAGGTCCACCATGCGCATGACGCGCTCGATATTGGGCCGGCTGATCAGGCTGCGCCGCATGAAGGCGACCTGCTGTTCGATATTGGGCAGGGTGGTCATGCCGGCCATGATGGGCTTGAGCAGGCTCTGGGTATCGACGTACACCCGCGCCGACGCCTGGTAATCGTTGGGCAGCGCATACACGACCGCCCAGCCGATCAGGGCAACGGTCCACGAGACCACCACGGCATACCAGCGGTATTTGCCGAGCGCTTTGAGGAAGCTGATAATGAGGGTTGTTAATTCGGCCATCGGATCGTTCTCGCCATGTTGTTCAGTGAGGGCGCGCGCGCCCCGTCCATCGAAATGAAATCTGCACCTATCATCGCTTGTGCTGAGAGCAATTGCAATTGCATTTTGGAAAAGCGAGGAAAAGGTGGGATGAAGGGATTGGCAGGAAACAACACGGTAGAATGGGGTAAGGCCGGGCGCCGCCCGGTTCCGACACGGATAGTGTGTGTATTATACAACTTTACGCCGACCACTTTAATGGTAGAACTGCAATCACGCGCTGGCATTCCCCGCACGCCAAGGCTTATCGGCATGGCCGCTATTGTAGGGTTGTCAGCCAGAAAACGCTATCGATAATGCAAAAAACACAAGCTTCGTTTGCAACACTGCTGGGGCTGTGCGTCTGCATGCCGGTGTGGGCCGCCGAGCTGGCGCGCACCGTGGCCGCCGTCAAGCCAGCCGTGGTCGGGGTCGGCAACCAGCAAGCCACGCGCAGTCCGGCCATCGTGTTTACCGGCACCGGCTTCGTGGTCGGCGATGGCTTGTCGGTCATTACCAACGCCCATGTGGTGCCGGAACTGGCCGATGC
>CAMLHI010000059.1 GCA_946479705.1 uncultured Oxalobacteraceae bacterium | reverse complement strand
GACGGCCTGCGCCGCCTGGTCATGCCCTGCGCCGCCGTGGCGGCGGTGCTGCCGCTGATTTTTCCCGGCGCCGTGCTGCAGCTGCAGGGCAAGGCCCCGGCCTACGGCTGGCACATCGCGGTGGCGATCCTGGCCTACAGCACCCTGACCATCGCCGCTTTCCACGCCGTGCTGATGGCGCTGCAGGAGTCGCGCCTGCACACGCGCGCACCGGTGCGCGGCTGGCTGGCCGGCGCGCTCGACCAGCTGCCGGCGCTGCTGACCATGGAAAAGCTGCTGTTCCGCCTGATCGCCATCGGCTTCGTGCTGCTCACGCTGACGGTGCTGTCGGGCGTGGTGTTTTCCGAGCAGCTGTTCGGCATCGCGCTCAAGTGGGACCATAAAACCATCTTCGCGCTGCTGTCCTGGCTGCTGTTCGGCGCCCTGCTGGCCGGGCGCCGCTGGCGCGGCTGGCGCGGCAAGACCGCGCTGCGCTTTACCCTGGCCGGCTTCGCCACCCTGGTGCTGGCCTATGTGGGCAGCCGCTTTGTCTTTGAAGTGATCTTGCATCGGGGTTTTCTATGAGCCGCCTCATTTTCTGGATCGCCCTGGCCTTGCTGGTCGTGCTGGCGATCCGCAGCAAACTGCGCGGCGCAGGCCTGGGCGGCGGCTCCCCCGCCGGCCGCGCCCAGGGCCCCGACGCGGCAGGCCCGTCCGGCCAGATCGAATCGATGGCCTGCTGCGCCCACTGCCACGTGTATTTCCCGGTCTCGGAAGCGGTGCAGGCCGACGGCCAGGTGTACTGCAGCCCGGCCCACGTGCGCCAGCCGCCCCTTTGAGGCGCCCATGATCCGCTGGCACGCGCTGTCGGCGCCCTCGCGCGAAACCTTCTGGCGTTCGCTGCAGGCGTTCAACGCCACCCGGGTGGCCATTGCGCTGGTGATGCTGGCCTATCTGTCGTTCGCGCCCGGCACCGGCCTGCCGCGCCAGCCCCTGTACGCCGAAACCTGCATCGTCTACCTGATCCTGGCGATCGCCTTCGGCACCCTGACGCTCTATATAAGAAGGCGCTTCCTGTGGCAGGTATCGGCCCAGATCGCGGTCGACATCGCCGTCATTTCGCTGCTTTACCTGTCCGGCGGCGGCGCGCGCGGCGGCCTGGTGATCATGTACCTGTTCCCGCTGGCGGGGGCGGCCATCCTTACGCCACTGCTGCTGGCCCTGTTTTCGGCCTCGCTGGTGACCCTGTTCCTGCTGGCCGACAGCGTCTACCAGATCTTCGTGGGCGAGGAGCGCATTCCGGTCATGCAGGTCGGCCTGTACGGCGCGGCCTTCCTGGCCATCGTCGCCGTGGTCAACCGCCTGGCCGCGCGCCTGATCCACCAGGAAGAACTGGCCGCGCGCAGCGGCGCCGACCTGAAAATCCAGCAAGCCATCAACCAGCTGATCATTGCCGACGTCGGCGACGGCATCCTCGTGGTCGGACGCGACGGCCAGGTGTTTACCGGCAATCCGGCGGCCCAGTACATGCTCGGCCTGTCCGACGGCGCCTTGCATTTCCGCCTGGCCGACGTGCCGGCGCTGGAACCGATCGCCCAGGCCTTCGATGCCTGGCTGGTGAGCGACCAGGGTGGCGCTGGCGCCGTGCAGCAGGCCGCCTTCGTCACCGTCAAGCCTTACCAGGACGCCAGTCCGGCCGGGCCGGCCGCGGCCTGGAGCGGCCGGCGCGACCTGGCCGCCCACCTGAAGCTGCGCTTTGCCAATGTGGCCACGCCCGACCACGAGGCTGGCCGCTGCGTGATCTTCATGCAGGACGTGACCGCCATCGAAAACCAGGCCCAGCAGCTCAAGCTGGCCTCGATGGGCCGCCTGACCGCCAGCATCGCCCACGAAGTGCGCAATCCGCTCTCGGCCATCGGCCACGCCACCGCGCTGCTGGCCGAAGACCTGACCGCGCCCACCCACGCGCGCCTGCTGAAAATCGTCAGCGACAACGTGGCCCGGGTCAACCGCATGGTCGAGGACATCCTGCAGCTGTCGCGCAAGGTGCAGCCCAACGGTGAACCCTTGTATCTGGGCCCCTTGCTCACCGAGCTCAAGGCGGAATTCCAGGAAACCCACTCGCTGCCCGATGGTATAGTGGCGCTGGGTAACACCGGGACGGCGCCGGTGCGCTTCGATGCCCTGCACCTGCGCGAAGTGCTGGTCAACCTGCTCACCAACGCGATCCGCTATGCCAGCGGGATGGAAGGCAGCATCCGCATGTACGTGGTGACGGATGCGGCCGGGCGGATGGAGTTGCACGTGCAGGACGACGGCCCCGGCATCACGCCGGAAATCCGCGCCCACCTGTTCGAGCCCTTCTACACCACCTCGAGCAAGGGCACCGGACTGGGCCTGTACCTGGCGCGCGAGCTGTGCCTGAACAACGATGCGATGCTCGACTACGAGTACCGCTTCGATGCCGGCGGTTTCGGCCAGGCCAGGGCCAGCGGCAGGTTCGTGATCACCTTCGCCCAGCCGCTGGCGCTGGCGAACCAGGCAGCGTAATCGGATTGAAAGAAAGGCAGTGCAATGACTTCTCCCCGGGTTCTGGTCGTCGACGATGAAGCCGACCTGCGCGAACTGCTCGAAATCACCCTGGTGCGCATGGGCCTGGATGTCGACAGTGCCGACTCCCTGGGCGCGGCGCGCGCCTTCCTCGCCGCCGGCGACTACGGCCTGGTGCTGACCGACATGCGCCTGCCCGACGGCCTCGGGCTGGAACTGGTGCGCGAAGTGAGCGCCAACGGCAAGGCCACCCCGATCGCCGTGATCACCGCCTACGGCAGCGCCGACAATGCCGTCGAGGCGCTCAAGGCCGGCGCCTTCGACTACGTCTCCAAGCCGGTGGTGCTGGACCAGCTGCGCATCATGGTGCAGTCGGCCCTGCGCCTGCCGGTGCCGGCCGGCGCCCAGGGCTCGGCCGGCGGCTCCAACGGCACCCGCCTGATCGGCCACTCGGCCTCGATGCAGTCGCTGCGCGCCCAGATCGGGCGGCTGGCGCGCTCGATGGCGCCGATCGCCATTAACGGCGAATCCGGCTCGGGCAAGGAACTGGCCGCGCGCGAAATCCATGCCCAGAGCGCGCGCGCCGCCAAGCCTTTCATCGCGGTCAACTGCGGCGCCATCCCGGAAGCGCTGATGGAAGCCGAATTCTTCGGCTACCGCAAGGGCGCCTTCACCGGCGCCGTGGACGAGCGCGACGGCTTTTTCCAGGCCGCCAACGGCGGCACCCTGATGCTCGATGAAGTGGCCGACCTGCCGCTGGCCATGCAGGTCAAGCTGCTGCGCGCCATCCAGGAGCGGCGCGTGCGCAAGATCGGCGCCACCGCCGAAGAACCGGTCGACGTGCGCATCATCAGCGCCACCCACAAGAACCTGGCCCAGTGCGTCGAGAGCGGCCAGTTCCGCCAGGACTTGTTTTACCGGCTCAATGTGATCGAACTGTCGGTGCCGCCGCTGCGCGAGCGCCTCGACGACCTGGAGGTGCTGGTGCAGGGCATTCTGGCGCGCCTGGCCGGTCCGGAGCAGGCCGCCACGCTCGGGCCGGGCGTGCTCGACGCCCTGCGCGCCTATTCCTTCCCCGGCAATGTGCGCGAACTGGAAAATGTGCTCGAACGGGCGCTGGCCTTTGCCGACCATGGCCAGATCCAGGTGACCGACCTGTCGCTCAAGGGGGCGCGGCTGGCGGAGCCGGTGGTGGCAGCGGCGCCGCCGTCCGAGCCGGTCCCTGCCGCGATGGCGGCACCGGCCGCACCGGCCGCCGCCGCCGCGCCGGCCGCCCCGGCGCCGCTGGCGCACGAGGACGCACTGCCCAACTGCCTGCCCGAGTACCTCGAACAGATCGAGCGCGACATCATCATGCGCGCGCTGGCGCAGACCCAGTACAACCGCACCCAGGCCGCCCAGCTGCTGGGCATCAGCTTCCGTCAGCTGCGCTACCAGATGCAAAAGCTGGACATTCACGCGCCCGAACCTTAAACTCTCGCCCCCGCGCCGGCTGAGACCGACAACTATATTCCGCGTTTTTGTCCGAACGGAAATAGTCCGCGTTTCTGTCCGTCAGGCAAGGAGCGAGATGTGCCGGTGCTCGCCAAGTTAGTGCTCACTAACTCGCGCCGCGTCTCGAAAATGTCAAGAGCCGCACCGAAAATAAAGTTCTCCTTTTGATATTGCGCAGGCTGGGGGGAGCTACTACAATTAGTTCACCAAATTTGATCAAGCACTACATGTAGTGGTACAGGCGAATTTCAACCCAATATGCTCCCTCTCGGCACCTTCCCAGTAAATTGCCTCAGAGATAGCGTTATTTACCCCACGATGCGGACTTTTTCCGGCAAGCAGAGCTTGTTGGAGGCCCTCGTTTTTGCTGTTGTAGTGTAAGGCGGACGGCCCGGCCGGCCGATTCATTGATAAAAAACCGGCGACAGACTGCTGTCGGCCGTTCCAGGAGGATTCATGCAAACATCCCAAGACATTTCGAACCAACCCTTGCACGTCACGCCTGGAGCCGCCGACACGGCGCCCGCCGCCCCCACCGCTTCGCTGACCGCCAACGGCGACTACCGCATCATCCGCCGCAACGGCGCCGTGGTCGCCTTCGAGCCGAGCAAGATCCAGGTCGCCATGACCAAGGCCTTCCTGGCCGTGCACGGCGGCCAGAGCGCCGCCTCGGCGCGCGTGCGCGAGATCGTCGAGCAGCTCACCAACAACGTGGTGGCCGCGCTGGTGCGCCGCCAGCCATCGGGCGGCACCTTCCACATCGAAGACGTGCAGGACCAGGTCGAACTGTCGCTGATGCGCTCGGGCGAGCATGACGTCGCGCGCGCCTACGTGCTGTACCGCGCCAAGCACATGGAAGAGCGCCGCAAGCAGAAGGAAGCCCAGGGGACCACCGACGTCGCCGCGCCGCAGATCCACGTCACCGAAGCCGGCCAGCGCCGTCCGCTCGACATGGGCCAGGTGCGCGACCTGATCAATGCCGCCTGCGTGGGCCTGGAAAAGCACGTCGACGCCGACGCCATCCTGGCCGAGACGGTCAAGAACCTGTACGACGGCGTGCCGGTCGAGGAACTGCACAAGTCCGCCATCCTGGCCGCCCGCGCCCTGATGGAAAAAGACCCGGCCTACTCGCAAGTGACCGCGCGCATCCTGCTGCACACCATTCGCAAGGAAGTGTTCGAGAAGGAAGTGCCGCAGGCCAAGGCCGCCGCCGCCTATCTGGACTACTTCCCGAAATACATCGCCAGGGGCATCGAGAACGAACTGCTGGACCCGGTCCTGGCCACCTTCGACCTGGCCAAGCTGGCCAAGGCCCTGGTGGCCGACCGCGACCTGCAGTTCGGCTACATCGGCCTGCAAACCCTGTACGACCGCTACTTCCTGCACGTGCGCGACGTGCGCATCGAAATGCCGCAAGCCTTCTATATGCGCGTGGCCATGGGCCTGTCGCTGCGCGAAGAAAACCGCGAAGCGCGCGCCATCGAGTTCTACCACCTGCTGTCGAGCTTCGACTTCATGAGCTCGACCCCGACCCTGTTCAACGCCGGCACCCTGCGCTCGCAGCTGTCCTCGTGCTACCTGACCACCGTCTCGGACGACCTGGAAGGCATCTACGACGCCATCAAGGAAAACGCCCTGCTGGCCAAGTATGCCGGCGGCCTGGGCAACGACTGGACCCCGGTGCGCGCCCTCGGCGCCCACATCAAGGGCACCAACGGCAAGTCGCAAGGCGTGGTGCCGTTCCTGAAAGTGGTCAACGACACCGCCGTGGCGGTCAACCAGGGCGGCAAGCGCAAGGGCGCGGTGTGCGCCTACCTGGAAACCTGGCACATGGACATCGAGGAATTCCTCGACCTGCGCAAGAACACCGGCGACGACCGCCGCCGCACCCACGACATGAACACGGCCAACTGGATTCCCGACCTGTTCATGAAGCGCGTGATGGAAAAGGCCGACTGGACCCTGTTCTCGCCCTCGGACTGCCCGGACCTGCACGACAAGGTCGGCAAGGCCTTCGAAGCGGCTTACCTGGGCTACGAGGCCAAGGCCGCCGCCGGCGAGATCCGCGTGTTCAAGAAGATCGCCGCGCTCGACCTGTGGCGCAAGATGCTCTCGATGCTGTTCGAGACCGGCCACCCATGGATCACCTTCAAGGACCCGTGCAACATCCGTTCGCCCCAGCAGCACGTGGGCGTGGTGCACAGCTCGAACCTGTGCACCGAGATCACCCTGAACACCAACGAATCCGAAATCGCCGTCTGCAACCTGGGTTCGGTGAACCTGCCGGCCCACATGAAGGAAGGCAAGCTGGACGCGATCAAGCTGCAAAAGACCGTGCGCACCGCGATGCGCATGCTCGACAATGTGATCGACATTAACTATTACGCCGTCGAGAAGGCGCGCAATTCAAACATGCGCCACCGTCCGGTCGGCCTGGGTATCATGGGTTTCCAGGATTGCCTGCACATGATGCGCGTGCCGTACTCGTCCAACCAGGCGGTCGAGTTCGCCGACCGCTCGATGGAAGCGGTCTGCTACTACGCCTACCTGGCCTCGACCGAACTGGCCGAGGAACGCGGCCGCTACGAGTCCTACACCGGTTCCCTGTGGGACCGCGGCATCCTCCCGCAAGACTCGATCAAGCTGCTGGCCGAGGAGCGCGGCGGTTATCTCGAGGTGGACAGCAGCGAAACCATGGACTGGCCGCTGGTGCGTGAACGCATCAAGCAGTTCGGCATGCGCAATTCGAACTGCGTGGCCATCGCCCCGACCGCGACGATTTCCAACATCATCGGCGTGTCGGCCTGTATCGAGCCGACCTTCCAGAACCTGTATGTGAAGTCCAACCTGTCGGGTGAATTTACCGAAATCAACGCCTACCTGGTGCGCGACCTGAAGGCGCGCGAGCTGTGGGACGAAGTGATGATTGCCGACCTGAAGTATTTCGACGGCTCGCTGGCCAAGATCGACCGCATCCCGCAAGACCTGCGCGACATCTACGCCACCGCCTTCGAAGTGTCGCCGAGCTGGCTGGTGGAAGCGGCCTCGCGGCGCCAGAAGTGGATCGACCAGGCCCAGTCGCTGAACATCTACATGGCCGGCGCCTCGGGCAAGAAGCTGGACGAAACCTACAAGCTGGCCTGGCTGCGCGGCCTGAAGACCACCTACTACCTGCGCACGATTGCCGCGACGCACATGGAGAAATCGACCTCCAAGACCGGCGCCCTGAACGCGGTGGCGGTCGACGGCGGCATGTCGGCCAGCGCGGTGGCGGCTGCAGCCGCGGCGGCTCCGGCGGTGCCGGCGGCGGTGGACGCCGATGGCGCGGCCTGCTACCTGCGTCCCGGCGACGACGGTTTCGAGGAATGCGAAGCCTGCCAGTAAATTGACCCGGCGCGCACGCGGTGCGCGCCACCGCCCCGCCAGCGCGGGGACGACGTATAACTATATAAGAGGAAGAAAACATGCTCTCCTGGGATGACGAACCAAGCACCCAAGCTGCCCGTCCACCGATGCCAGCCGCTGGCGAAGCGGCGCCCGACGCCGCCCTGGTGGCCAAGCGCGTGCACGCCGACGACAAGCGCATCATCAACGGCAAGACCGACGTGAACCAGCTGGTGCCGTTCAAGTACAAATGGGCGTGGGACAAATACCTGGCCGGCTGCGCCAACCACTGGATGCCGCAGGAAGTGAACATGCAGCGCGACATCGAGCTGTGGAAGAACCCGAACGGCCTGACCGAGGACGAGCGCCGCCTGGTCAAGCGCAACCTGGGCTTTTTCGTCACCGCCGACTCGCTGGCCGCCAACAACATCGTGCTGGGCACCTACCGCCACATCACGGCGCCGGAATGCCGCCAGTACCTGCTGCGCCAGGCCTTCGAGGAAGCCATCCACACCCACGCCTACCAGTACATCGTCGAGTCGCTGGGCCTGGACGAGGGTGAAATCTTCAACGCCTACAATGAAGTGAAGTCGATCCGCGAGAAGGACGAGTTCCTGATCCCCTTCATCAATACCCTGACCGACCCAGCGTTTACCACCGGCACGGTGGAGTCGGACCAGAAGCTGCTCAAGTCGCTGATCGTGTTCGCCTGCCTGATGGAAGGCCTGTTCTTCTACGTCGGCTTCACCCAGATCCTGGCGCTGGGCCGCCAGAACAAGATGATGGGCGCGGCCGAGCAGTACCAGTACATCCTGCGCGACGAATCGATGCATTGCAATTTCGGCATCGACCTGATCAACACGATCAAGATGGAAAACCCGCTGCTGTGGACGCCGGCCTTCCGCGAAGAAATCAAGGCGCTGTTCCACAAGGCCGTCGAGCTGGAATACGCCTACGCGGAAGACACCATGCCGCGCGGCGTGCTGGGCCTGAACGCCACCATGTTCAAGGGTTACCTGCGCTTCATCGCCAACCGCCGCGCCACCCAGATCGGGCTGGAGCAGCTGTTCGCCCAGGAAGAAAACCCGTTCCCGTGGATGAGCGAGATGATCGACCTGAAGAAGGAGCGCAACTTCTTCGAGACGCGCGTAACCGAGTACCAGACCGGCGGCGCGCTGAACTGGGAGTAAGTAGCAGCTTCAAAGGAAAGCCCCGGCCCGGGGCTTTTTTTTCGTCCCGCGCACGGCATCAGCCGGCCCGGCCCGGGGGATGCTCGGCGAACCAGTCGGCGATTCCCGGCATCTCCACCTCGAAATTACCCGGCGCCGAGACGTTCAGCATGCCGGCACGCGCCGCGCCGCGATTCTCGAAATCGTGGGTGGTGCCGCCGGGGACGAGGATGAAGGAACCGGGACCGAAGTCCTGCCACTCATCGCCAACGAGCACGCTCATCGTGCCGGCCAGGATATAGAACACGTCGTCTTCCGGGTGCCGATGCGCTCCGGGACCTTGCGTGTGCGGCTCGAGCCACCACTCCGAGATGGAATATGCGCCACGCGTTTCGGCGCAGTCGGCCTTGAACACGGCCGCGATCGCGCCCATCGGGTATGCACGTCCCTGGCCTGGCGCCAGCACGATGGGACGGCGAACTGTCTCTTCCATAGAACCTCCAGTCGAACTGCGATTCTAATCGCGCTGCGTCGCACACGGCGCGTCGCGTCGATCGCCGCTCCCCACTTTTGCTGCAGGTCGCGCCGTTGAATGCGCGCTGAGACATGCACTCGCATCATCGCGTGTTCACTTCGTCTCGAAAGCGCAACGCAATTTTGAGTGCGCGTGTTTGCGCGTGCGATGACGCGCGCGTATCGACGCGAGCATCGCGGCGCGCGCCGGCGCTGAACTCCGCATGTCGATATACACGTCTCCAGCCAGCCGCAGAATGCGCCGGCAGGAATTTTTCGGACTTCCGATAGCGCCTTTAGGTAAAGGCGCTATGGGTTTTCGATGACGGCCGACGCGGCGCGCGGGAAGGCGCTTGCATGCGTCGGCGCACGCTCGCCGCAGACCCTTCGACGCGCTCACACGCACCATCATGCGGCGTCGTTCAGCCACTTGAAGACCACGCGCGCGCTGTAAATCGGCGTCGTTGAAATGCGCGCGTTGAACATCGACGGCGCGCGTCGAAAAAAAAGTTAAT
>CAMLHI010000058.1 GCA_946479705.1 uncultured Oxalobacteraceae bacterium | reverse complement strand
CGCCTGCTGATGGAAGACTACAGCCACTTCACCGTCAGCCCCGGCACGCTCAATGCCCAGCTGGACTTCCTGGTGCAGCTGCACGGGCGCGCCACGATCGACAGCTGGCATGCGCTGGCCAACGGCGGGGCGATGCCGGAGCTGGTCGACCAGCTGCTGGTGCAGCATTACGATCCGGCCTACCTGCGCTCGATCGACCGCAATTTCGTCCGATACGGCCAGGCCACGCCGCTGGAGCTGCACGACATCGGTTCGGCCGATTTCCTGGCCGCCGCCGCCGCGCTGCACGCGGCGCCCTAGTTTAGAAAGGCCGGGTGGCGATCAACAGGAACGCGGCGCCCGGCGCCCGGGTCCAGTAGCCGCCGCGGTAGCCGTCGTAGGCACCGGTGTCGGCGGCGTCCCAGGCCAGTTGCAGGTTCCACTCGCCCAGGCCGGTGCCCACGCCAAGGCGCAGGTCCGTCAAGCCCGCCTTGCCGTACACCTTGCCCGCACCCAGCGCCTGCATGTGGCCAAGGTGGCCGAACAGGCTCCAGCCATCGGCCAGCGCGTACGAGCTGTCGGCCTGCAGATACAGGGTGCGGGTGCCGAAGCCGAGCAGGTTGGGGCTATACGAGGCGCGCACCGCGTAGCGCTCGGTACTCAGGCCAATGTGCAGTTCCTGGTAATTATTGTGGGACGTGGCCGAATACGTGTAGAGCGCAACGCCGGCGTCGAGCGCCACGGTGCCACCGAGGCGGCTGGCATAGCCGGCGTAGCCAAGCAGGTCGACGCCGCCATCGAGGCCGGGCGCGGCGCGCGCGCGCCGCAGCTGCACCCCGCCGTAGCCGCCGCCGGCAGCATCGTACTGCAGCAGGAGCTTGGCGACCGGGCGGCCGTCGCTCAGGCTGTAGCCGCGGTAGCGGTAATCCGATTCGACACTGACGCTGCCGCTGACCTGGGCCTGGGCGGCCGCGCTGCACAGCAGCAGCAGCAGCAGCAGCAGCACGGCCCCGACACTACGCAATGCACCCTCCCGCTGTCAGTGCAGCTGGGCGGTGGTACTGGGCAAGGCGGTATTGCAAGCGCATGTGCAGTTTCCTGTCAGACCGGTCACGGTGGCGCACAGGTCGACACCGGGGTTGGGCCGCGCCCGGTCCGCAACCAGGGCCGCACGCAGCTGGACCAGGTTCAATTCGGGGCGCAATTGGCCGATGAGCGCCATCATGCCCGAGATATGCGCCGCTGAAAAGGACGAGCCGTTTGCCATCTGCCAGCGCCCTCCCGGCGCGGCGGTGGGAATGTCGCGCCCGGGCGCGAACAGTACCCCGGCCGCGTGCGTGCCCTGCTGGTCGGCGGCGACCGCGAACACGCCCGGATAATTGGCCGGAAAACCGCCGTCGAGATTGCGCGGATCGACCGCGCTGACCACCCGCACGCCGCGCGCGCAGGCCGCGTCGATCAGTTCGCGCAGCAGGCGATCAGGCGGCCCCGACAGGCTCAGGTTGATCACCTGGGCGCGCCGCAGCAGGGCCGTGTTCATGGCCTTGCCGAGGCTGAAGCTGTTGCACAGGGTGGCGCCGTCCTGCTGCTGCCAGCAGGCGCGCAGGGCCAGCAGGCGCGCGTCCGGGGCGATGCCTTCGATGCCCACGCCGTTGCCGGCGCGGGCGGCAATCACCGAGGCCACCGCGGTGCCGTGGATTTCGGCCACGTAGTTCTGCCCATCGACATAGTTTTCCTGCATGAGCACTTGCCCGGCCAGGTCCGGGTGGCTGGCGTCGACGCCGCTGTCGATCACCGCCACGGTGACGTTGCGGCCGGTGGCGGTCTTGCGGATGTCGTCCAGCGGCCAGCGCAGGGTCGCGGGCTGGACCCGGTACAGCGGATCGGTGGCCTGCGCCACGAAGGTGCTGACCGGCTGGGCCCACTTGACGCGGGCGTCGCGCGCGAGCGCTTCGATTATCCGGTCGGGCCGCGTGCCGGCCGGCGCGGCCATGCGGTAGCAGTCGACGTTCAGGACCGGCATGGCCCAGTCTTCCAGGATGGTCAGGCCATGCTCGCGCGCCAGGGCTTCGGCCACGCGGCGGCGCGCATGCTTGCCGCTATCCTTGCGGTAATCGCCGCCGGCATAGGTGTCGGGACGAAAATGCGCGGGCGGCAGGTGCAGCATGACCAGGATTTCGGCCGGCGCGGCGGGCTGTTCGGCCTGCGCCGGCAGCGCTCCCATCGCCAGCAGCAAGAGCATCAGGAGACGCAGGACGAATCTCATGGTTGCTTGCCCATCGGTTCGGCCAGTTGCACGGCCGGGTTGGCGCGCAGGCTGGCCAGTGCGGCCCGCTCGTCGCCGCTCACCTGCAGCAGATAGGCACCGGTGACGGTGGGGCCGTCGATCACCCGCGCACCGCCGGCGCGCAGGGCCTGTTCGAGCTGCAGCGCGGTAGCGTCGGCGCGGAACATCAGTACAAGGTTGGCGCTTCCAGGCGCGGCGCCACTGGAGAGCGCGTGGAATTGCTGCGCCAGCGGATCGGCAGCCAGCAGGCGTACTCCGAGCAGCACCAGCAAGGCGCTCTGGCCAGCCAGGGCATAGGGCATCCAGCCGGCGCCGCCGCCGAACCAGCGCTTGAGACGCTCGCCCAGTCCGGGTTCCGGGGCGCGCTGGCGGGCCGGTTCGGGCAGGCGCGCGGCCAGGCGGGCGAAGGCGCGCTCCGGGTCCAGGCCTTGCGGCGCGGGCGGCGCGGCGGCGCGCAGGCGCCATTCCAGCGCCAGGTCGCCGCGGCAGTCCTCGCACTCGGCCAGATGGGCGCGTACCGCCTCGGCCTGCGCCGCAGGCAGGGCTTGGGCGACATAGCTTCCCAGCAGCTCCTGTACTTCGTGGTGCGTCAGCGCACCGGTCTCTGATGTAGCCTTCATGCCGATTCTTCCATATGCGCGGACAACAAAATTTTCAAGCGCTGGCGCGCGTGAAACATGCGCGTCTTGACGGTGTTGAGTGGGCAGCCCATCGTGTCCGCAATTTCCTGATACCCCATGTCGTGGAAGTAGGCCAGACTGACCACCACACGCTGCTCGACCGAGAGTGCGTCGAGCGCCACGCCGACACCCTCGCACATTTGCCGGTTCATCGCAATCGATTCCGGCTCCAGCCGCGCATCGCCAGCGTGCAGATCGAGGTCGGCTTCGACCGGTTCATCGCTGGCGTTGACCGCTTTCAAGCCCTGCCGGTAGGCGATCGCAAATACCCAGGTCGATACCTTGCAGCTGCCATCGAAGCTGGCGGCCTTCTGCCACACCACCAGCATGCTGTCGTTGATGACCTCTTCGATCAGCGCCGGGCCGCGCACCATGCGGTCCAGAAAACGCGCCAGGCGCCCGAAATACAGCTTGTACAGCGCGTGAAACGCCACCCGGTCGCCGCCCGCCACCTGCCTGAGCAGGCCCACTTCAGCCGCTTCCGCATCGCCCAGCCGGGCCGCTTGCGGTCTTAACCTGTCGAACATCCCCATTGCTGCTCCTGATGCGGTGAATACGCGTTGCCGGCGAAAAGGTTCATGGATTCCACAAATTTATGTGCCCGCAGGAAAATTAGCCGAAATTCTACACCTCAAAAAAATATTCTCCCCGAGTTTGAACCTTTTGACATCGAGGCGGTATTGACCGTTCGACAAGCAGGCATCCGCCCGCTGACAGACCAAGGTTCGACGCCATGCCGATATGCGGTCCGGCACTGCTGCAGCACGACCCCGCCACGCTCCTGCGCCTGCTGGTGCTGGCGCCCGTGCTGGAAGAATTCCTGATCCGCGCCGGGCTGCAGGAGTGGCTCGGCCGGGGATGGCGGGCCGGCGGGCTGGCGGCGCTGGCGTTTGCCGCGCTGCACCTGCCGCAGGGCTGGGCGGCGGCGGCCTGGACCTTGCCCATGGGACTTGGTTTGAGCGGACTGTATGCGCGCCGGCGGCGCTGGCAGGAATGCGCCCTGGTCCACGCGGCCTGCAATGGCGCGGCCCTGGTGGGCTGCACCTGGATATCTTTTTGATGAAGTGATTTTTTTGAACAGGAGCTGCACGATGAATCTGGAACAATCACGCTGGCGCCGGCTCGGTCTGGCCGCCCTGCTGGCCGGAGCGGCTTACCCGGCCGCGCATGCCGCCGACGCGCTCAACGGCAAGAGCCTGTATCTGAACGGCCCCACCGGCGGCGGCACGTCCTGCAGCGCCTGCCATGGTGCCTCCCCGGCCGCCAACGTCAACGGCATCCTGGCCGCGGCCAACACGCCCAGCGTGATCAGCAACGCCATCAGCACCAACAAGGGCGGCATGGGCGCGCTGTTCACCGGGGCGTTCACCGCGGCCCAACTGGCCGACCTGGCCGCCTTCATCGGCAACCCGAGCGTGACGGCCAGCCCGGCCGCCTCGCTTTCGCCGGCGTCCCTGAGTTTTGCCGCCACCACCGTCGGCCAGACCAGCGCGCCGCTGACGGCCACCCTGTCCAATACCGGCAACGCCGCGCTCCAGATCTCCACCATCGGCATCGGCGGCAGTGAGTTCAGCCGTTCGGGCGGCAGCTGCGCGCCGGCCGGCACAGTGGCGATAGGCGCCAGCTGCAGCCTGCAAGTGAGCTTCTCGCCGAGCGCCGCCGGCACCCGCAGCGCCTCGCTGACCGTGGCCCATAACGGCACCGGCGCCACCAGCGTGCTGGCCCTCTCCGGCAGCGCCACGGCGGCAGCGCAGGCGACCCTGGCCACCTCGGCCACCAGCGTCAATTTCGGCGCCCTGCTGCTGGGCACGGCATCGAGCGCGCGCGCAGTCACCATCAGCAACAGCGGCCAGGCGCCGCTCACCTTCACCAGCATCAAAACCAGCGGCGCCCAGAGCGGCTTCATTACCCTCGGCGGCAGCTGCGCCACGGCCACGCCGGTGGCGGCCGGCGCCAGCTGCACCCTGAGCCTGACCGCGCTGGCCGGCAGCGCCGGCAACTTCACCGCCAGCGTCGACCTGGTCAGCAATGGCGGCAATGCCTCGATCGGCCTGTCCGGCAGCGGCGCGGCGGCCAGCCCCGCCCTGGCGGCCACCCCGGCCGCCCTCGCCTTCGGCCAGCGGACCGTGGGCGCGGCGGCGGCAACCCAGAACCTCACCATCGCCAATACCGGCAACGTGGCGCTGAACGTGAGCGCCATCGGCATCAGCGGCGCCGGCCTGTCGGTGGGCGCGGGCGACACCTGCCGTCCCAGCATCGCAGTCGGCGCCAGCTGCACCATTCCGGTGCTGTTCGCGCCCGCTGCGGAAGGCGCGGTGAGCGGCACCCTGACCGTCTCGTCCAACGCCACGCCCCTGAACGTGGCCGTGAGCGGCACCGGCACCAAGCTGGCCGTCGCGGCGCCGACCCTGTCCGACAGCGCGCCGTTCGCCTTTGCCGATACCGCGCTGGGCAAGCAAAGCGCCGCCCATACCACCACCGTGAGCAACCCGTCGGCGGTGGCCTTCAAGATCTCCACCCTGACCGTGGGCGGCGCCAATGCCGCCGACTTCACCCTGGGCGGCAGCTGCGCGGCCAATGCCAGCATCGCTCCGGCGGCCAGCTGCACCATCGACAGCGTGTTCGCCCCTGGCGCCGCGGGCAGCCGCGCCGGCCAGCTCATGCTGATGACCGATGGCGGCGTCCAGCTGACCTTGAACCTGAGTGGCAATGGCGTGGCCGTGGCCGCGCCGCCAGCCTTGAGCGTAGCGTCCCAGGCGGTCGACTTCGGCACTGCCGCCACCAAGCGCATCACCCTGAGCAACAACGGCACCGCCGCGCTGACCCTGTCCAGCGCCACCTTCAGCGGCCCGTTCGCGCGCGCCGCCGACACCAGCGGTTGCGCCACCCTGCCGGTGACCTTGCAGCCGGGCGCCTCGTGCGACCTGGTGGTGGCTTACACCGCCGGCAGCGGCGCGGCCAGCGGCAGCGTCGTCATCGCCACCGACGGCGGCGCCAGCACCACCGTATCGCTGGCAGGCCAGGCGGCGGCGGTATCGCCACCGGCGGCGGCGCAAAACAGCGGCGGCGGCGGCTGCTCGTCCATCCGCGGCGGCAACGACCCGATGCTGGCCCTGCTGGTGCTGCTGGCCATCGGCCTACTGGCATGGCGCCGCTACAGGGGGCAGGCATGAGGGCCCGCGCGCACCTGGGCGCGCTGCTGCTGGCGGCGCTCGCGCCCCTGGCCCACGCGGCCGGACTGGACGCGGCCCGCGTCGCACCGGCCTTCGAGCTGGCCGGCCCCAGCGGCCAGGTGGCGCTGGCCCAGTTCAAGGGCAAGCTGGTGTACCTGGACTTCTGGGCCTCGTGGTGCGGCCCGTGCCGCCAATCCTTCCCCTGGATGAACGAGATGCAGGCCAAGTATGGCGACAAGGGCTTGCGCATCGTCGGCGTCAATGTCGATGCGCGCAGCGAGGATGCGCGCGGCTTCCTCGACGCCAATCCGGCACGCTTCACGGTGGCCTTCGACCCGCAGGGCGCGACCCCGCGCAGCTACGGCATCAAGGGCATGCCCTCGAGCGTGCTGATCGACGCCAGCGGCAAGGTGGTGTTCGCCCACACCGGCTTTCGCGAGCCTGACCGCGCCGAACTGGAAGCGCGCATCAAGACGGCGCTGGGAGCGGCGCAATGAGGGCCCTGATGAAGGCTGGCGCCGTGTGCGCCCTGCTGTCGGGCTGCGCCTTCGGGCCGCCCGTGCAGCCGTGGGAAAAAGGCGTGCTGGCGCGTCCCGAGATGCGCGCCGAGGGGCCCGCGCTGGAAACGCGCTACGACGAGCATATCTACACCAGCCGCGAAGCTGCCTCCGGCGGCAGCGGCGTCGGTGGCGGCGGCTGCGGCTGCAATTAATAAGGGAATGACGCAGATGAGCAATCGATCCGAACAAGCCACCATGGCATCGCTCGGCCAGGCCATCCTGGCCGCGGCCGTGCTGCTGCCGGGGGTGGCGGCGCATGCCGAGAACGCGCCCGAACGCAGCACCCTGTCGGTGCGCTACCTGAACTATGAAGAAAGCCAGCCCGGGCTGGACCGCATCAAGGTCCATTCGCCCTCGCTGGCGCTGGAGACGCCGATCGGCGCGGCCTGGTCGCTCAATGCCAGCCTGACCGCCGACGCCGTCTCCGGCGCCTCGCCGCGCTACCACACGGTCATTTCGGGCGCCTCGCGCATGCAGGACGACCGCAGCGCCGGCGACGTGGCGCTGACGCGCTACTTCCCCAACGCCAGCCTGACCGTCGGCGCGGCCTACTCCACCGAGCACGATTACGTCTCGCGCGCGCTGTCGGTCCTGGGCACGCTCACCAGCGAGGACCGCAACACCACCTGGTCGTTCGGCGTGGGCGGGGCCGACGACAGCATCGATCCGGTCAACCTCATCGTGCGCGACGCGGGGCGCCAGAGCGTCAACCTGATCGCCGGGGTCACCCGGGTGCTCACGGCCAACGACCTGGCCCAGGTGACGCTGGGCTACTCGCGCGGGCATGGCTACTTCAACGATCCGTACAAGCTGCTGGACGTGCGGCCCGATGAGCGCAGCCAGCGCACCCTGATGCTGCGCTGGAATCACCACCATGGCGCCGGCGACGGCACCACCCGCCTGAGCTACCGCCTGTACGACGACAGCTTCGGCATCCGCGCCCACACCCTCGCGGGCGAATACGTGCAGCCCTTCGGCCAGGGCTGGTCGGTGACGCCCTCGCTGCGCCTGTACTCGCAGCGCGCGGCCAGCTTCTATGTCGACACGCCCGGCAACGATGGCTTTCCGGCGATCCTGGCCAGCGGCGGGCTGACCTACGGCTCGGCCGACCAGCGCCTCTCGGCCTTCGGCGCCGTCACCGCGGGCATCCGGCTGGCGCGCCAGATCGACCGTGACTGGCAGGCCGACGTCAAGGTCGAAAGCTATCGCCAGCGTTCGCAGTGGCGCGTGTTCGGCCATGGCAGCGAGAGTCTGGCGCCACTGCGTGCACTCAGCCTGCAAGTGGGCGTGAGCCGCTCCTGGTAATGCGTACGCGCAGCTTCCCGTTCCAGGCAATGGGCAGCGAATGCCTGGTGCACCTGGCCAGCGACGACGATGCCGCCTCGCTGGCGGTGCTGGCGATGGCCGAGGTGCGCCGCATCGAGCACAAATACTCGCGCTACCGGCCCGATAGCATCGTCAGCCGCATCAACGCGGCCGCCGGCAGCGGCGCCTGCGAGTGCGACGACGAAACCATGGCGCTGCTGGGGTATGCCGACGCCCTGTTCTACGCCAGCCAGGGCCGCTTCGACATTAGCTCCGGCGTGCTGCGGCGCGCCTGGGATTTCCGCCGCGCCCAGCTGCCCGAACCGGCCACGCTGCGCGCCCTCCTGCCGCTGGTGGGCTGGTCCGCGGTGGAGTGGCGCGGCGGCGCGGTACGGCTGCCCGAGGCCGGCATGGAACTCGATTTCGGCGGCTTCGGCAAGGAATACGCGGCCGACCGCGCCGCCACCATCCTGGCCCACGCCGGGGTGCGGCATGGCTATGTGAACCTGGGCGGCGACCTGCGCCTGATCGGCCCGCAGCCGGACGGCACGCCCTGGCAGTGCGCCATCCAGGACCCGCGCCAGCCTGGCCGCCTGAGCGCCTCGATCCCGCTGGGCAGCGGTGCGCTGGCCACCAGCGGCGACTATGAACGCTTCATCGAAGTGGACGGCCAGCGCTACTGCCACATCCTCGACCCGCGCAGCGGCATGCCGGTACAGCACTGGCAATCGGTCAGCGTGACCGCCCCGCTGGCCATCGCCGCCGGCAGCTGCGCCACCGTGGCCATGCTGATGCAGGAGGAGGCCCTGGACTTCCTCGACAAGAGCGGCATGGCCTACCTGGCCATCGACCGCCACGGCGCCATCTTTCGCAAAGACCTCTGATTTCCGATCATGACAAGGACACTCCCATGAACCTGCAACGACTGCGCGCCTGGCTGCTGGCCGCGCTGGCACTGTGTGCCCTGCTTCCCGCCCTGGCCCGCGCCGACGACTTCCTCGAACCCGAGCAGGCCTTCCAGCTCAAGGCCGAGCTGGTGGACAAGACGGTGCTGCTGCACTGGACCATCGCGCCCGGCTACCACCTGTACCGCGACCAGCTGCGCTTCACGGCCGATACGGCCAGCGCGCCTTTCAGCGCACCCGCCCTGCCCGACGGCATCCGCAAGTTCGACGTCAACTTCAACAAGGAGCTGGAAAGCTACGAGCGCACGCTGGACCTGCGCCTGCCGCTGCAGGCCGCCACGCCGTTCAATCTGACGGTGGCCTTCCAGGGCTGCGCCGACGCCGGCCTGTGCTACGCGCCGATGCAGCAGGTATTGCGGGTCGATCCGGCCACGCCCGGCGCCCTGGCGACAGCGCCTGCCGCGGCGCCGGCAAGCGCGCCAGCCGCTCCCGCTGCCGCCCCCCCGGCGCCGCAGGACGACAGCTCGCTGGCCCAGCGCACGCTGGAAAGCGGCAGCATCGTCAAGATCGGCGCGGCATTCCTGGTGTTCGGCCTGCTGCTCTCGTTTACGCCCTGCGTGCTGCCGATGATACCGATCCTGTCCTCGATCATCGTCGGCGAAGGCAAGGTCACGCGCGCGCGCGGCCTGCTGCTGGCCCTTGCCTACAGCCTGGGCATGGCGCTGGTGTACACCTCGCTGGGCGTGGGCGCCGGGCTGGCCGGCGAAGGCCTGGCCGGCGCGCTGCAGAAACCGTGGGTGCTGCTGTGCTTCGGCGGCCTGATGGTGGTGCTGGCGCTGTCGATGTTCGATGTCTACCAGCTGCAGCTGCCCAG
>CAMLHI010000057.1 GCA_946479705.1 uncultured Oxalobacteraceae bacterium | reverse complement strand
GCGTTCCGGAAGAAGAAGAGCGCGAAGGCCTGGACATCACCAGCCACGGCGAGTCCGCTTACCACTCGTAATCTGTTGTTACTGTCCGCCGCGCGCGGACGGTCGGAAAGGCGCCCTTGTGGCGCCTTTTTGCGTTTCTGGGACGGCGCACTTTAAAATGGGTCCGGTAAGCCCCATTTGCTGCGTTCGATCATCAAAAAATAAACTGCCCCTGAAGGACGTTCCACCATGGTTCCGCACCTCGTTACAGCCCTGACCGGTCCCTTGCTCGACCTCGAAAAGAAAATTCTCGAGGCCACCCCCGCCATCGAGCGCTGGTTCCGCCTGGAATGGCAGGAGCACACACCGCCGTTCTACTGCTCGGTCGACCTGCGCAACGCCGGCTACAAGCTGGCCCCGGTCGACACCAATCTGTTCCCCGGCGGCTTCAATAACCTGAACACGGAAATGCTGCCGCTGGCGGTGCAGGCAGCCATGGCGGCCATCGACAAATATTGTCCGGACGCGCGCAACCTGCTGCTGATCCCGGAAAGCCACACCCGCAATCCCTTTTACCTGCAAAACGTCCAGCGCCTGATGCAGATTTTCCGCCAGACCGGCCTGCACGTGCGGCTCGGTTCGCTCTCGCCCGAGGTCACCCAGCCCACCCCGCTGGCGCTGCCCGACGGGAACATGCTGGTGGTCGAACCGCTGGTGCGCTCGGCCAACGGGCGCCGGGTCGGCCTGAAGGATTTCGATCCCTGCACCATCCTGCTCAATAACGACCTGTCGGCCGGCATTCCCGCGATCCTGGAAAACATCCACGAACAGTCGCTGCTGCCGCCCCTGCACGCGGGCTGGGCGATCCGCCGCAAGAACAAGCACTTCAACGCCTACGACGAAGTGGCCAAGAAGTTCGGCAAACTGATCGATATCGACCCGTGGATGATCAATCCCTTCCACGCCCAATGCGGGGAGATCGATTTCCAGGAAGACCAGGGACTCGAGTGCTTGTCGGACAACGTCACGATGCTGCTCGCCAAGATCAAGAAAAAGTACAAGGAATACGGCATCAAGGAACAGAAACCCTTCGTGATCGTCAAGCCCGACGCCGGCACCTATGGCATGGGCATCATGACGGTCAAGGATGCCAGCGAGCTCAAGGATCTGAACCGCAAGCAGCGCAACAAGATGTCGGTCATCAAGGATGGCGTGCAAGTGAGCGACGTCATCGTCCAGGAAGGCGTGCCGACCTACGAGAGCATCAAGGATGCGGTGGCCGAGCCGGTGGTGTACATGATCGACCGCTATGTGGTGGGCGGCTTTTACCGCATCCACGCCGAGCGCGGCATCGACCAGAACCTCAACGCCCCCGGCTCGCAGTACGTGCCGCTGGCCTTCGCGCAGCAGCACGCCGTGCCCGACCTGAAGGCCAAGCCGGGCACCGCCGCGCCGAACCGCTTCTACGTGTACGGCGTGGTGGCGCGGCTGGGCTTGCTGGCGGCGTCGCTGGAGATGGAACGCACCGATCCGAATCCAGAAGTCTATTAAGCGGCACCCGCGGGCCGCACCGGGCGGGGAAGGGTGCTTTGGGGCACGTTGTCGGGTTTCCAGCTAAAATCGAGCATTACCCCAACTGGATGCGCCCATGAAAATCGCTTTCCTTGCCGATCCGCTGGCTGGCTTCAAGACGTACAAGGATTCCACCTACGCCATGATGCGCGAGGCGGCCCGGCGCGGCCACGAGGTCTGGCATTTCGAGCCGTCCGACCTGGTGCTCGACGAAGGCATCGTCAGCGCCGACATCGCCCGTCTCACCTTGACCGGCCAGGCCGACGACTGGTACATCGCCGCGCCCAAGGCGACCCTGCGCCTGTCCGAATTCGATGCCATCGTCGAGCGCAAGGACCCGCCCTTCGACATGGAATACGTCTACGACACCTATTTGCTGCAACTGGCCGAGCAGCAGGGCGCGAAAGTTTTCAACAAGCCGTCGGCGATCCGCGACCACAACGAAAAGCTGGCTATCGCCCAGTTCAGCGAATTCACCTCGCCGACCATGGTGTCCTCCGATGCCGGCAAGCTCAAGGCCTTCCACGCCAAGCATGGCGACGTGATCTTCAAGCCGCTCGACGGCATGGGCGGCAGCGGCATCTTCCGCATCAAGAGCGACGGCATGAACCTCGGCTCGGTCATCGAAACCCTGACCGGCAATGGCGCGCGCACCATCATGGCCCAGCGCTATATCGCCGACATCGCCAAGGGCGACAAGCGCATCCTGGTCATCAACGGCAAACCGGTCCCCTTCGCCCTCGCGCGCATTCCACAGGGCAACGAAGTGCGCGGCAACCTGGCCGCCGGCGGCCTCGGCGTGGCGCAGCCGCTCAGCGCGCGCGACCGCCACATTGCCGAGGCCATCGGCCCGCTACTGGCGGCCCGGGGGCTGTTGCTGGTAGGATTAGACGTGATCGGCGATTTCTTGACGGAAGTCAATGTAACCAGCCCGACCTGCTTCCAGGAGATCAGCGATCAGAGCGGATTCGACGTCGCGGCGATGTTCATCGACGCGCTGGAAGAGCAGGCCGGGGCACGTTAAGGCATATATGGTAGGCATCTTGTTAATGACGCATGCGCCGCTGGGGCAGGCGTTCATGGCGGCCGTGGCGCATGTGTTCCGCGGACCGACCGAGCAGCTCGAAGCGATCGACGTCATGGCCGACCAGGACCTGAGCCAGGTGAACGAGCTGGCGCGGCAAGCCATCGCGCGCCTGGACGACGGCTCGGGCGTGCTGGTCATCACCGACATCAAGGGCGGCACGCCGGCCAATTGCTGCAACGTGCTGGCCGAACCCGGGCGGGTGGAAGTCATCGCCGGCATCAGCCTGCCGATGCTGCTGCGCGCCATCACCTACCGGCGCGACACGCTCGACGTGGTAGTGGAAATGGCCCTGGCGGGCGCCCAGAGCGGCGCCGTCAGGGTCGACAACCGGATCCGCGTGGGTCCGGCGTAACAGGGGTGCGGCCGCGCTGCGGCCGCATGGGAAATCGGTGTGCTGTGGCTTGCGACAAAGACGACTAAGAATATGATTCAACAAGATCTCGAGATTATCAACAAGCTGGGCCTGCACGCACGCGCTTCCGCCAAGTTCACCCAGCTGGCCTCCAAATTCCAGAGCGACGTCTGGCTCACCCGCAATGCGCGCCGGATCAATGCCAAGTCGATCATGGGCGTGATGATGCTGGCCGCCGGCAAGGGCGCCAAGGTGACGCTGGAAGCGGACGGACCGGACGAACAGGAGTGCATCGCCGCGCTCGCCGCCCTGGTCAACGACAAGTTCGGCGAAGGCGAGTAATGCCGCTGGACCGCACCACCAGCCGCCCCCACCCAGGACTCGCAATGGCATCGTTCACCCTCCACGGTATTCCGGTTTCGCGCGGCATCGCCATTGGCCGCGCGCACCTGCTCACGCCGGCCGCGCTCGACGTCAAGCACTACCTGGTGCCCGAAGAGCAGCTCGAAGCCGAAGTGCGCCGTCTGCAGGACGCCATCGCCACCGTGCACCGCGACCTGCAGAACCTGTGGACCGACTTGCCCAAGGACGCCCCCACCGAACTGGGCGCCTTCATCGACGTGCATGCGCTGATCCTGTCCGACCCGATGATTTCCGAAGCCCCGCTCGACATCATCCGCACCCGCCACTACAACGCCGAATGGGCGCTGGTGACCCAGATCGACGAGCTGTCGGCCCAGTTCGACGAGATCGAAGACCCCTACCTGCGCGAGCGCAAGGCCGACATCCAGCAGGTCGCCGAACGCGTGCTCAAGGTGCTGATGGGGACCGCCCAGCTGGCCCCGGCCAGGCCGGCCGACGACGAATACCAGCCGCAGATGATCGTGGTCGCGCACGACATCTCGCCGGCCGACATGCTGCAGTTCCGCGACCGCTCCTTCATCGGCTTCGTCACCGACGTGGGCGGGCAGAACTCGCACACGGCCATCGTGGCGCGCAGCCTGGACATCCCGGCCGCGGTGGGCATGTCGCAGGCCTCCCAGCTGATCGAGCAGGACGACTGGGTCATCATCGACGGCGACGCCGGCGTGGTGGTGTGCAATCCGAGCCCGCTGGTGCTGGAACAGTACCGCCTGCGCCAGGCCGCCATGCTCAAGGCGCGCAAGAAGCTCCTCAAGCTCAAGAAGACCAAGGCCGTCACGCGCGACGGCACGCCGGTGCAGATGCTGGCCAATATCGAACTGCCCGACGACTGCGAACACGCGCTCGAGCAGGGCGCCGAAGGGGTCGGCCTGTTCCGCTCCGAGTTCCTGTTCATGGGCCGCGCCGGCCACCCGTCGCGCATGCCCTGCGAGGAGGAACAGTTCGAAGCCTACCGCCGCACCGTGGAGGCCATGAAGGGGCGCCCGGTCACCATCCGCACGCTCGACATCGGCGCCGACAAGCCGCTCGACCAGACCGAGCACAACGCCCTCAATCCCGCCCTGGGCCTGCGCGCGATCCGCTACTGCCTGGCCGAACCGCAGCTGTTCCTGACCCAGCTGCGTGCGATCCTGCGCGCTTCCGCCTTCGGCAAGGTGCGCCTGTTGATCCCGATGCTGGCGCACGCCTTCGAGATCGACCAGTCGCTGGCCATGATCGAGCAGGCCAAGGCCCAGCTGCGCGACGCCGGCCAGAAGTACGACGCCAACATCGACGTCGGCGCCATGATCGAAATCCCCGCCGCCGCGCTGGCGCTGCCGATGTTCGTCAAGCGCCTGGACTTCCTCTCGATCGGCACCAATGACCTGATCCAGTACACCCTGGCCATCGACCGGGTCGATTACGAGGTCGCGCACCTGTACAATCCACTGCATCCGGCCATTTTGCAGCTGATCGCCATGACCATCATGGCCGGCAAGAAGGCCGGCATCGACGTGGCCGTATGCGGCGAGATGGCCGGCGACATCAAGCTGACCCGGCTGCTGCTGGGCATGGGCCTGCGCGAGTTTTCCATGCACCCGGCCCAGCTGCTGTCGGTCAAGCAGGAAATCCTCGGCAGCGACCTGACCACGATTACGCCGCATATGCGCAAGATCCTGCGCAGCATGGAGCCGCAAGCCATCGCCGAAGCGGTCGCCCAGCTGCAGGTGATCTGAACACTTTGAAGAGTCTCAATGGGATCTATTGGAATAGTCACGCCGCAGTCTCTGCGCTTCGCCGAACCCCTGCCGCTGCAGGGCGGCGCCACCCTGGCCGATTACACGCTGGTGTATGAAACCTATGGCACGCTCAATGCCGACAAGTCCAACGCGGTGCTGGTCTGCCACGCGCTCAACGCCTCGCACCACGTGGCCGGGCGCTACGAAAACGACACCCGCGACACCGGCTGGTGGAACAATATGGTCGGTCCCGGCAAGCCGCTCGACACCGACCGCTTCTTCGTCATTGGCGTGAACAACCTCGGTTCCTGCTTCGGCTCGACCGGCCCGATGCACGCCAACCCGGCCACCGGCAAGCCTTACGGCGCGGCCTTCCCGGTCGTCACGGTGGAAGACTGGGTCAACTCCCAGGCACGCCTGGCCGACGCCCTCGGCATCAGCCAGTTCGCCGCCGTGATGGGCGGCTCGCTGGGCGGCATGCAGGCGCTGGCCTGGAGCATCATGTACCCCGACCGCCTGCGCCACTGCCTGGTGATCGCCTCCACCGCCAAGCTGTCGGCCCAGAACATCGCCTTCAACGATGTGGCCCGCCAGGCAATCCTGTCCGACCCCGACTACCGCGGCGGCGACTTTTACGAATACGGCGTGGTGCCCAAGAACGGCCTGCGCGTGGCGCGCATGATCGGCCACATCACCTACCAGTCCAACGACGACATGGCCGCCAAGTTCGGGCGCAAGCTGCGCAACGCGGTGGACTACAAGTTCGGCTACGGGATCGACTTCGAGATCGAATCCTATCTGCGCTACCAGGGCGACAAGTTCTCCGAATACTTCGACGCCAACACCTATCTGCTGATCACCAAGGCGCTCGACTACTTCGATCCGGCGCGCGGCCACGGCGGCGACCTCACGCGCGCCCTGGCCGGCACGCGCGCGCGCTTCTTCATCGCCTCGTTTACTACCGACTGGCGCTTCTCGCCGGCCAACAGCCGCGAGATCGTGCAGGCGCTGGTGTCGAACCGGCGCGACGTGACCTATGCCGAAGTCGACTCGAGCCACGGCCACGACGCCTTCCTGCTGGAAGACGCGCGCTACATGAACATGGTGCGCGCCTACTACGAGCGCATCGGCGCGGAAATCGACGCAAGGAGCGGCGCATGAAATTCGAAGACTTGTTCAGCCTGCGCCCCGACCTGGCATTCATCGCCCATTGGGTACCCGAAAAATCGCACGTGCTCGACGTCGGCTGCGGCGACGGCGCCATGCTGCGCTACCTCCAGAGCGGCAAGCAGTGCAGCGGCTACGGCATCGAAATCGCCGACGACGAACTGCTCAAGAGCAGCCAGCGCGGCATCAACGTGATCCAGCACGACATGGAGCAGGGCCTGTCCCTGTTCGGCGACAACGCCTTCGACACCGTGCTGTGCCTGAACTCCCTGCAGATGATGCAGCAGGTCGAAGCGCTGCTGCGCGATATCGTCCGGGTCGGCAACGAAGCCATCGTCTCCTTTCCCAACTTCGCCTACTGGCCGCACCGCGTGGCGCTGGCGCGCGGGCGCATGCCGGTGTCGAAGTCGCTGCCCTACCAGTGGTACGACACCCCCAACGTGCGCTGCGCCACCATCTACGACTTCGAGGAACTGGCCGACGAATGCGGCCTCGAAGTGCTTGAACGCGTGGCGCTGGCCGACGGCAAGCCCGTGACCTTCCTGCCCAACCTGCGCGGCAGCCTCGCGGTATTCCGCCTGCGCAAGAAAGCCAGGACCGGCGGCGGGACGTAAATATATTGTGTGCGCCAAAGCGGCAATAGCTGCGATGATGAAGTTATCAAAACCGCAGCAAGGAATTCGAACATGAAACTCAAACAGTGGGCGCTGCTGGCCGCGCTGTGCGCCAGCGTCGGCGCCAGCCCGGCCAAGGAACCGCCGAAGGAAGTCCAGGACGGCATTGCGGTGCGGCCGATGTCGCGCTGGCGCATGCTGGCCCCGTCCGAGCAGATGGAAGCGCAGGCGCTGCAGCAGTACACCGCGCTGATGCAGAAAGCCCAGGCACAGGACGCGCTGGCGCCGGCCGACCATCCGCAGACGGTGCGCCTGCGCGCCATCGCCAAGCGCATCATTCCCTACACCACGCGCTGGAACCCTGCCGCCGCCAAATGGGACTGGCAAGTCAACCTGCTCGGCTCCAAGCAGGTCAACGCGTTCTGCATGCCCGGCGGAAAAATCGCCTTCTACAGCGGCATCCTGACCGAGCTGAAGCTGACCGACGATGAAGTGGCTGCCGTGATGGGCCACGAGATCGCCCACGCGCTGCGCGAGCACAGCCGCGAGCAGTTCGGCAAGTCGGCCGCCACCAATATCGGAGCGCGGCTGGGTGGCGCGGCCCTGTCGGCCTTCCTCGGCATCGATCCGCGCGTGACCGACACGGTGGCGCAGTACGGCGCCCAGTTCGCCTCGCTGAAGTACTCGCGCGACGACGAGCGCGAGGCCGACCTGATCGGCCTGGACCTGGCCGCGCGCGCCGGCTACGATCCGCGCGCCGGCGTGGCGCTGTGGCAGAAGATGGCCTCGCTCAACAAGTCGCAGCCCATGGAATTCATGTCGACCCACCCGGCCGGTGCCGAGCGCATCAAGCAGATACAGAGCCACATGAACGTGCTGCTGCCGCTGTATGCGCGCAGCAAGGGCACCTCGCCCGAGCGCCTGCCGCCGTATCGCGCCGCCGCGCTGCAGTAGGGATGGGACGGCAGGCCGACGCCAACGCTTTCGTACCGCTGCCGCTGCGCGACGGCGTGGCGCCGAGCTATCTGTGGCTGCCCGACGACGCGGGCGGGCCGCTGCTGCCCTTCCTGCTCAAGACTTTTCCCGCCATTCCCGAAGCGTCCTGGCTGGCCCGCATGGCGCGCGGCGAGGTAGTTGATGGCGCCGGCCGCGTGCTCGATGCCGGTTCGCCGCTGCGGCGCGGCATGCGCCTGTGGTACTACCGCGAGGTGGAGGCGGAAGCGCCGATTCCGTTCGCCGAGCAGATCCTGTTCGCCGACGAGCATCTGGTGGTCGTCGACAAGCCGCACTTCCTGCCGATGACGCCGGGCGGGCGATATGTGCAGGAGACCCTGCTCACGCGCCTCAAGCGCAACTTCGGCGAAGCGACGCTCACGCCGATCCACCGGCTCGACCGCGAGACCGCCGGCGTGGTGATTTTTTCGCGCCGGGCCGACAGCCGCGGCGCTTACCAGTCGCTGTTCCAGAAGCGCAGCGTGCGCAAGACCTACGAGGCGCTGGCCGCGCCCATGCCGGGGCGCGCCTTCCCCTTCACTTACCGCAGCCGGATGGTGGAGGGCGACGGCTTTTTCCTGATGCGGGAAGAGCAGGGCGAACCTAACGCCGAGACCCTGGTCGAGGTGATCGGTGTGCGGGGGGAACAAGTGCTGTACCGCCTGCAGCCGCACACCGGACGCAAGCACCAGCTGCGCGTCCACATGGCGGCGCTGGGCGCGCCTATTTTGAACGATACGTTTTATCCGGTGGCGCTGCCGGCCGGGCAGGATGATTTCACCCGACCGCTCAAGCTGCTGGCCCGGGCGATTACGTTCGAAGATCCGGTCAGTGGCCAGTTGCGCAGCTTTACGAGTGCGCGCTCGCTTTAGGCAGCACGCAAGTCCGCAACACCTCTGGGATGCGTTCGGCCAGCTCAGGGTCCATGCGCATCTTTTGAAGGCAAGCCTGCAGGTAGGCGCCGTCGGCGGTCAATTCAATCGCCTTGCCGTAAGCAACGTCGATGCTCTGGCCATATGCCCTGCGTGCTTTGTCCCACGCTGCTTGCGGGATCGGCCCCCAACGTTCGATCAGCATGGCCAAATCAATCGCGTCACGGCTGGCGACCGAGCGATCGCCATAGCGGTCAGCATTGGCTAACAGCTTTTCGGCGTACATGTCTTCGCGCGACAAGATCGGCACGCCAAGCACGGGATCGATGCTGCCCGTTATATCGATGCGGCCCTCACTGACGATCTCAAACTTGATCGGTGTGCCGTCCACCAGCACGAATGTGCGAATGCCATATCGGTCCGCGCGCACATCGCGGGCCAATTCGAGCGGCGCGGCCAGGATGTCGCCAAGCGAGTTGTGGGTGATGGTGTTACGCAATGTCCGGTAGCCGTCATTCGAACTGCACAGAAGATCAACGTCGGCCGATTCCCTGTACTCGCCCAGGGACAGAACGATGGCAGTGCCGCCGCCGAAATAACAGCCGGATCGGGCTAGCAAATCGGCGTTGAGCGAAGCGAGGAGTTTGGCGATGCGCTGGTGATGCGGACGCTTAAACATGGAGGACGCCATTGCCGTATTCACGCGTGAGGCGGTCAAGCATGGCGCGCTCGCGCTGTTCCATGGCGTTTTCGTCAACGAAACGCCAATTCCGTTCATACAGGTCGAGCGCTTCCTCACCCGTAATCACATCGCTGGGATGACGGTTCCACGCGATCAGTCGAAGCTGGGGAAATTCCCCAATGACGATAGTGTCGGCCTTGGCTTTCATGAGCCCATTATGCATCATGCGGAAAATGCGTTCAAACGCCTTCTCTTATAGCGCGTAATCGATAATCAGCGGCGCGTGATCCGAGAAACGCTCATCCTTGTACA
>CAMLHI010000056.1 GCA_946479705.1 uncultured Oxalobacteraceae bacterium | reverse complement strand
CATCGTCCGGACCGGCGCCGACATGCGCCTTGATCTGCTGGCGCGCCTGTTCGTAGGCACGGGTCATGGCGCTGCCAGTCAGGCTGGTTTCCGTATGGGTGTTCGCCACGTACGGCCCCAGGGTGTACGACAGATGCTGCTCGATCGGACCATACAGGCGGCCGCTGGCGGTCCAGTCCGCGTACACGACCTTCCGTTCGACGCCGCATAGCTCGTGCACCAGATCGGCCCCGATCACATGCCGGCGGAAACGCTGGAATTCGCTTTCGAGACTCGGCGGCGCGCTCGCGGCGGCGGCGCTGAATAATTCATCGTCGAACTCGGTGCCGCGCAAAAGGTCGGAAAGGAAGTCGTGGATGGCGTTCATGGTCGCGGCGATTCGTGGCTCTGGATGCAGGGCGGCCCCGGTGGACCGCAACAAATTGGATCGATGCGATGACGCATCATCAGTTTGTTGAGAGTAACATTGCTCTTTCGCCGGAAAATTACATCTTTGTAATGGCGTGGTGGTTTGGGGCGCCTCTCATCAGATCGTGAGTGGGCCACTCCCTTCCCCACGTCGTGCAGCCTCGTAAAACCCTCTCAATAATATTGCGCACAAGCAATTTAACATTGACTTCGACATCGGATACTTCCTCCATTACCAAGGAGGGAATATGCCGTACGTGTACACCGAGGCTGATAAGTTGGGCAATTCGAAAAAGGTCGGAACCGGCGATTGCGTGGCGTTAGTGCGCACCTACGCCAATGTTCCATCGCACGTGGAGTGGCGCGAAGGCGAGAAGGTCCTCGACAATCCACGGATTCGTAAAGGAACGGCCGTCGCAACGTTCGTAAAGGGACGCTACCCCAACAAGGCGCATGGCAATCACGCTGCCTTTTTCCTGCGGCATGGTCCGAGAGGAGACGGTTGCTGGGTGATGGACCAGTGGAAGAACGATAAAGATAAGCCCCTCGTCCAGTCGAGGTACATTACGGTCAAACATGGCCCACGCGGAGCGGACGGCTCGTATTACCTTGCCAGCGATAACGCCGAAGCTTTTTCCATCATAGAGTGAAAGTATGCGAACTCATCTACCGCCAGCATTGCTTGCCATGTCGCTGGTGACACTCGGACTCCTGAGTCCAAGTGTCGCCAACGCAAGCGGCCAAGTCCCAATCTGTCCTTCAGAATTGCCGACGGCTAGCGTTACGATTTCGCCGCCGCCGGGATATCTGGCGCACCTGACAAGCCCACTGCCACTGAAGAGCGCCGGACTCATGTACGGCCGGCCTTCGAGCATGACGATTTCGGTACCGTCCTCGGCGCGGGATTATCGCAATTCCACCACCCTGACTTGGGAACACCTTGAACACGTCAACGAGAAATGGATGGCGTGTTTCTATGGGACGGACCACGACGTGATCCTCTCTCAGCAGATCGATGCCCGAGTCAAATCCTGCAAGGTTGTCGTTACCCCGGTAAAGGGCCGGGCGAGCCCTCAGGTCGCGATCAGTTGTTCCTGGTAGGCGATCATCGTTCAGGCGGAAATCCATTATCCGGAAGTCCAGGCAATTTTGGCGATGCGGCAGCGGCGCAGAACCGGCATGCTCCTCTCCGCCCCGGATGGTCGACACATAGCTGATGCCGTCCGGCTGGTCGGCATGCACCAGCGCGCCAACTGCGGCATCTGCCGGCTGACGATGCGTGTGGCGCGCCCCCAACCGGGTTGACACTTGGGCGAAACGTTTAAATCGGCACAGGCGGTCCGACGTCGGCGTCATCGGAAAGTGTGAAATCGCCGCGTTCGAAGGCGGCCAGGACCTCGGCGGTTTGGGCGAGATAGGCTTGCGGCACGAGGATGCGCACGCCGCCCATGGCGGGGGCGATCAGCTGGTCGGCCTGGGCGTGGTTGGCGTCGGCCACGACGGCGGGTATGCCGGCGGCGGTCAGGCAACCCTGGACCACGTGGGCATCGGTGGGGATGAGGTATTTGGCGGCCGCGACAAGGTCGCGGCCCGGGATGCGTTCGAGTTCGCGTCCGCTTTCGAGGTGTTGCGCCAGTGCGGCGCCTAACAGCTTCTGCATTGCGTGCCCCGGCTTGACGTGGTCGACACGCCAGCTTACATCAGCCGGGGCGGCCGCGGTCAAACGGCCATGGCGGCGTTCTCGGTGCACAGCTTGAGGCTGGCGTGGCGCGGACCGGCGATGTGCGCCATCAGCAGCTCATAGCGCTCTTCCAGCAGCTCGAACACGGCATCCTTGGACAGCACGTACTGGTCCAGCAGGGTGTCCTTGAGCGATTCGATGACGTCCTTGTAGTCGCGGATGGCGCCCAGGGTGTAGCTGTAGAGCTCGTCCGATTTCTCTTCCACCTGGCGCACCGTGTGCTCGCCGCTGCCTTCGTGCTGCAGCTGGGTGTAGTCGATCTTCGAGCGCGAGTACATCGACAGGCGGTTCACCATCAGGTTGAGCATCTTGGTGGCTTTTTCGATGTCGTTCTGGCTGCCCACGGAAATCCCGCGTGCGCCATAGAACAGTTCTTCCGCGGCCACGCCGCCGTACAGTTGGATCACGTCCTGTTCCAGCTCTTCCAGGGTGCGCAGCGAGACGTCATCGCCCGATTGCAACACGTAGCCGAGCGCGCCGATCTTCGAGACCGATTCGGTGGAAATCTTCAGCAGGTGCGATTTTTCCTTCACTTCCTCGAGCGACATGCCCTGGCGCAGGTAGGGGTCGATCTGCATGAAGAAGTGGCCCAGTTCGTGCAGCGCCACGCGCTCGCGCTGCTTGTGCTTTTCGGCCGTGGTGGCGCGGTCGGTCAGGCCCAGGGTGGCGCGCTCGAAGGCGCGGAACATCAGGTCGGTGTTGATGATGACTTTTTCCTGGATCGAGATCATGCTGGCGCGTTCGACCACGGTTTCCAGCAGCGCGGGGCTGAGGTTGGCGGTCATTTCGGCGACCTGGTTCAGGTCCAGGTTGTTCCAGTCGACCAGGCCATCCTTCTTGCGGCCCAGGAAGTTCTTCAGGAGCGCGCTGCGCTCACCCTTGTTGGGCAGGCGGAAATTGATCTTCACGGAGAAGCGGCGCAGCATGGCCTCATCCATCTCGCTGGAGGCGTCGTCGAAATTGGAGGCGACCACCCAGATCACGCCGGCGCCCTTGTCGCTCTTGACGCCGTCCAGCAGGCCCAGCAGGGTGTTGGCGGTGTCGTCTTCCCATTTCTTTTCGCCGCGGCCGCGCGGCATGAACAGGGTCTGGGCTTCGTCCAGGAAAATGATGCAGCTGCCGCGCGCGCAAGCCTTGCGGTACAGGGCGTTGAGGGCCTTGGAGCCGCCGCCCACATAGCCCGATTCCAGCGCCGAGCCGGAGGCCTGGATCAGCGGTACGTTGAGCTTCTTGGCCAGGTAGCCGACCAGCTTGGTCTTGCCGGTGCCAGCGGGGCCGGTCAGCATGACGTTGAAGGGCTTGTCGATATTGTGCGACTTGTATTCGCTGCGGTTGCGGATCATGTCTTCCAGGTGCAGCACTTCCTGCTTGATGTCGTCCATGCCGATCAGGTCATCCATGCTGCCCTTGAGCTTGTCCGGGGTGAGCACCGAGGCGCTCATGCCCATGCCGGGAATGCCGAACTTCATGGCGTAAATGATCAGGCCGATCAGGAAGATGTCGAGCGCGTGGCGCTTGAGGAAGCCCAACACTTCGGCGGCGGTAGCGTTCTCGCCGTTTTCCAGCAGCACGGCCTTGTGCGCCGCGAGGTAGTCGTCGCGGGCAATGGAATACGGGATGTTGTTTTTCAGGAGAACTTCGCGTTCCAGGCTCAGATGCGAGGTGCTGGGCACCTTGACCACGTGCAGCTCGGGCGCGTTCTTGAACTTGAACACGTAGCGCGGCGAATCCGACAGGGGCTTGGCCACCAGCAGGTACTCGAGGCGGTCCTTGGCGGCGGCCAGTCCGGTGATCTGGGAAATATCCTGGGAGTGCAGCACCGGGCTGGGGTCTTGCGCCACGTCGGATTTGAAGACGGTCAAGCCGATGGCCACCGCAATCAGCAGCACGACGCCGAGGCGTACGTAGACATTCTTGAGAGCGATCTGAAGTTTGGCGAGGTTGGGCATGGATCTAACTTTACGAAAGGTGGCGCAGCGATGCGTCGGATCAATACGGCGGAACAGTCAATCAGCGCTTATGTGCCGCGCAACATCGGGGAGCGGCAGTGACAGCGGCTTCGACTGGTTTCCTCCCGGCTGCTGCCGGATATGCATCGATGTCGCTATGCGGTGGTGCACACGCCGGACGGGTCGGGCCGACGTGTCCTTTTGCCATCAATTTGATGCCTTGAGGCAATAGGGATATGGCGACTATACCGCCATTTAAAACCGAGGTACAGCAAGACACGTTAAAAAATTTTGCGGCGCAACAGCTATGAACAAAGCGGCAAGACACGATCTTGTCGGCTTGATCAGGAAGCTTAAAAAGCTGGCAAAAGCTTGCACATGTAACACTTTGTCTCAATTGTTGATGATAGGCCACTTTCGTTAGAGGATGCTTAAAGCGGTGGGGCGAGTTCCTATCGTTTTCATAGACAGATCGACACTATTTAACGTGAGGTCGGCCGTGAAATTTCCGCAACGCACGATTGATCGAGGTACAAATACTTGGGGCAAAGTTTTGAAGCGGATTTCACACAATTCAATCGAATCGCTCTGGAAAAAAAAGAAGGTGCATGGTTAAATTGAAAACTGATTCACGCCCTTGCCCGCGTCCGATTGGTGCGGTGCAATATGATGCATCGGCAGTCATGCATGACCAAGAAGAAAAGAGGAAGCCATCGTGAAAACATTCGCATTGACCGCGGCGCTTGCGCTGATGCTGGGCATTGCCCTGCCGGCAAGCGCCATTGAAGTGCTGACCAACAACGCCGTGCTCGCCAGCACCGCGCCACGCCAGCCCGACCTGACGGCTGCGCCTGCCCGTGTGGAAACGGAGCGCCTGAGCTTGTCGGAATTGCCTGAGCCGGAAGTGCTCGCCATGATGCTGGTCGGCTTGGTACTGATCGGCTACCGCGCCAGCCGCGACAGTAACGAGAAATTCAAGTAGACGCGCCTTGGCGCCATCTGGCGTCTCGGGCGCCTCACCCAGCGCTGCCGTCCGTTGACGGAATGGCGCCTGCGATCATCCCGCCGCCGAGCGGGATTTTTTTCGTCCGCGCCTTACTTGAGCAGCCCCTCTTCGCGCATGGCTTGCTGCACTGCAGGACGGGCCGCGATGCGCTGCTGAAATGCCTGCAGATGCGGCCATGCGGAGAGGTCGAGCTTGACCGCCTCCGCCCAGTTCGTCACGGTAAACAGATAGGCATCGGCCACGCTGAAGCGGTCGCCGAGCAGGTAATCATGGCCGTCCAGCAAGTCGTTCAGATAGGGATAGCGCTGCGCGAGGTTGGACCGCCCCGCCTCCTTGACGGCGTCGGCCAGGTCGGGCCGGAACAGCGGGGAATAGTTTTTGTGGATTTCGACCGAAATGTAGTTGAGCAGCGCGGCCAGCTGATAGCGTTCGATGCTGCCGGCCGGCGGCGCCAGCTGGCACTCAGGAGCCAGGTCGGCCAGATATTGCACGATGGCAGGGCCTTCCGTCAGCAATACTCCCTCGTCCAGCGCCAGCGCCGGCACATAGCCCTTGGCATTGATGGCGCGGTAATCCGCCCCGCTCGCCGTCTTCTTCGCCCGCAAATCGACCTGTTCCAGGGTAAATGACAGCCCGGCCTCGATCAGGATAATGTGGGGCGAGAGCGAACAGGCACCTGGGGAGAAATAGAGTTTCATGAGAGTGTCCTTCAAGCGAAATGGATCGATGAGCGAGCGGGCATGGCGTCCCGGACTGGAAAAACATGGCAAGAATAGACCAATGTGGGGTGCTCCGCTTGGCCGCACGCAAAGCCGTCCCTGGCCTGGCGCTGTCGTGTTAACGCAAGTAAAGATTCCTATGGGCAGGACATCGCCGGAGTGGGATGGTAAGATTCCTCTATACAACAAGGCAATCGAAGGGGGACGGGGATGAATCCAGCTTATCAACATCTTGCTCTGGAGTCGGCCAAGCCAGGCATGGTGCTCTCGGATGAATTGCTCGACAAACAGGGCCAGGTCTTGCTGCCCAAGGGTGCCGTGCTGACCGAACGCATCATCGCGCTCCTGCCCTCGCACGGTATCGACATGGTGGCGGTGGTGTGCGAAGCCGCGCCGGCGGCGCCGGTGGACACGGGCGCGCTCAGCGCGCGCCTCGACCAGCTGTTTCGCAAGCACAATCCGGATAATCCCGACGACTTGGCCACCGGCGCGCTGCGCCACTACATGAGCGATTTCCGCCTGGGCCGGGAGATCGCATCGTGAGCGAACTGACCATCGACGCGGTCGTCGCGCACCTGCAGGATTTGCCCTCGCTGCCGGCGGTGGTGATGGAGCTGCTGAGCAGCATCGACGAGGAAGATGTCGACATTTCCGTGCTGGCGAAAAAAGTGTCGCACGACCAGGCCCTGACCGCCAAAACCCTGCGTCTGGCCAATTCCTCGGTGTACGGCTTGCAGATCAAGGTCACCACAATCCAGCAAGCCATTACCTTCCTGGGCTTCCAGACCACCCGCAACCTGATCACGGCGGCGGCCGTGACCGGCTGCTTCGTCGAGCGCGACGGCGCCGATTTCGATCACAAGGCGTTCTGGCGCCACTCGATCGCCACCGCGGCCTGCGCCAAGGTGCTGGCACGGCGCCTGCGCTTCAACCAGGACTATGCCTTCACCGCCGGGCTGCTGCACGATATCGGCCGGCTGGTGCTGGTCACCAGCTTTCCCGAGCAGTATGGCGAAGCCATGGCCTGGCGCCGCGCCAACGACAGCTACGTGCTGGAAGCGGAAACGGCGGTACTTGGCCTGGACCATGTGGCGGCCGGCCTGGCCTTGGCGGAACACTGGAAATTTTCGGACACGATGAAAATGGCCCTTGCCTACCACCATGCACCGGATGCGGCAGGCGCCGGCTTGCTGGCTTCGATCGTGCATGTGGCCGACGCGGTCGCGCACGCACTGGACGTGGCGCGCGACCCGGAGGAACTGGTGCCCTCGGTGTCGCCGGCCGCGTGGACTGCGCTGGGACTCAATGAAGAAGCCTTCCTGCATGTGTTTCGCGAAACCGAACTGCACTTCGACGAAATCGCCATGGTCTTGATGAACTGAAGCCCGCTTTCGCACCGGGGCGCAAAAGCGGGGTGTTACCGCCCCGCAGCAGGCACGGCAGCGTGAGCCGCCATGCCGGAGGGCTTAGTGCGCATAGTTGCCGTTGCCGCCAGCCGCAGGTGCTTCCGCGCTTTTATCTTCCGTGGCCTTTGGACGGCCCTGGGCGTCGGACAAGCGATACTTGGTGCGCCGGTCGCCCATCAAGTCGCGCAGGTCACGGATGCTCATGCCGGTCACTTCGTGCATGCGGATCAGCAGCGAGGCGCCGACCGGCAGGCGGTGGTGGCGGATCTTGCTGATGACAGGCGGTGCGACCTCGAGCATGCGCGACAGCGCCGCATCGTTTTTCAGCTGCATCTTGCCCAGCAAAATGTCCAGCAGGTGGTTGGGGTTATAACTTTCCTGTGATGCCAGAGCATGGTGTGCCATGATGTACCTCGTCTCGTGTGTGGTTGAAATAATGCCGCTAACGAACTTTGTTAAAGACTCTGTTTCGTCTGTAGAAGTTCCCGGAAAAATACGTCCTTTCAGCATGATTGCCAGAACAAGCCTGATAACTGCTTCGGCACGCCGCCTCCGGGACCGTATGCGCTCTGCGCTACCCGCTTCCTGACGCACTCGACTTTCGACCAATTATTAGACTCATACGCCTTTAGTACAACTGAAGCTGGCGGCCGAGCCCTTGTTCGAAATCAAGCTATCGCTGGGAAAGCTTGTCACATCGTCATTTCAACACATGGGGAATATTTGTGGCGCACGCAAGAGTTTTCTCTGTTTAATTTTGTGAATCGGGAACCCTCGGAACTCCTTGATTCCCAAAGAATTATTACTTGGTGCACGATTAGTTGAAATGTGAACATTACCGTTGGGAATGCTTGCATCTCCTTCTATGCGGAAAATTTTAAGTTAATGCCGTTCCACAAAGATTTCAAGGACGAATTTGGCCGCACGGGCAATATGCGCGGTGGCTGGGGATTTACGGTAAACTGGCGGCCCGCCAGGTCCACTTAACAGTATTCAAGCAATCATTCCATGCAGAAAAAAGTCTTTATCAAAACCTTCGGCTGCCAGATGAACGAATACGATTCCGACAAGATGGCCGACGTGCTCGGCGCATCCGATGGACTGGTGCGTACCGACACGCCCGAGGACGCGGACGTCATCCTGCTCAATACCTGTTCGGTGCGCGAAAAGGCCCAGGAGAAAGTATTTTCCGACCTGGGCCGCCTGCGCGAACTCAAGCTGGCCCGCCCCGACCTGCTGATCGGCGTGGGCGGCTGCGTGGCCTCCCAGGAAGGCGCCGCCATCGTCAAGCGCGCGCCCTATGTCGACATGGTGTTCGGCCCGCAAACCCTGCACCGCCTGCCGGCCATGGTGCGTGAGCGGCGCAGCAGCGGCCAGGCCCAGGTCGACATCAGCTTCCCCGAAATCGAAAAATTCGACCACCTGCCGCCGGCCAAGGTCGACGGCCCGGTCGCCTATGTGTCGATCATGGAAGGCTGCAGCAAGTACTGCAGCTACTGCGTGGTGCCCTACACCCGCGGCGAGGAAGTCTCGCGCCGCTTCGACGACGTGCTCACCGAAGTGGCCGGGCTGGCCGCCCAGGGCGTCAAGGAAATCAGCCTGCTGGGCCAGAACGTGAACGCCTTCCGCGGCCAGATGGAAGGCGGCGAGGTGGCCGACTTCGCCCTGCTGCTCGACTACGTGGCGGCCATTCCCGGCATCGAGCGGATCCGCTTCGTCACCAGTCACCCCAAGGAATTCACCCAGCGCCTGATCGACGCCTATGCCCGCATCCCGCAGCTGGTCGACCATCTCTACCTGCCGGTGCAGCACGGCTCCGACAGGATCCTCGGCGCCATGAAGCGCGGCTACACGGCGCTCGAATACAAGTCCATCGTGCGGCGCATCCGCGCGGTCCGCCCCAACATCACGATCTCCTCGGACTTCATCGTCGGCTTCCCCGGCGAGACCGAAGCCGACTTCGAGGCCATGATGAAACTGGCCGAAACGGTCGACGTGGACAACAGCTACAGCTTTATTTTCAGCAAGCGCCCCGGCACCCCGGCCGCCAGCCTGGAAGACGACACCCCGCACGAGGTCAAGCTGGCGCGCCTGCAGCGCCTGCAGGCCCTGATCGACGCCAACACGCGCCGCCACAGCGCGGCCATGGTCGGCAGCGTGCAGCGCATCCTGGTCGAAGGCCCGTCCAAGAAGGACCCCGGCGAACTGCAGGGCCGCACCGAGAACAACCGCGTGGTCAACTTCGCCGCCGCCGATGCCGCCCTGATCGGCCAGCTGGCCGACGTGCGCATCACCGAAAGCTTCAACTACACCCTGCGCGGCGAGCTGCTGGCCGCCGCCGTCACCTCCCGTGTGAGCCATTGAAAACCAAGACGCCCATCCAGCCCGAATACTTCATCCCCGAGCCGCTCGATAACAACCGGCTGGCCCACCTGTGCGGCCCGCTCGACGAAAACCTGCGCCAGATCTCCGCGGCGCTGGACGTGACCATCTTCCGGCGTGGCGAAAAATTCATCGTCAGCGGCCACAACGCCGCCCAGGCGGTGCAGATCCTGG
>CAMLHI010000055.1 GCA_946479705.1 uncultured Oxalobacteraceae bacterium | reverse complement strand
GCGACGGCGGCGTGTCGCTGATCCTGGACGTGTCGGCGCTGATGCGCTCGTCGCGTCAACTGACCGACGACGCGATTTTTTCCTGAGCCGCGCCGACCCCGAACCCATTTTTGCTCCACCCAACACAGATAGGAACCTACAATGTCTACTCAACTTAGCAAACACGCCGACATCAAGGATGGTGCCGGCAGCGAGTTCCTGGCCTTCACGCTCGGCTCCGAAGAATACGGCATCGACATCCTCAAGGTGCAGGAAATCCGCGGCTACGAAGCGGTCACCCGCATCGCCAACGCGCCCGAGTTCATCAAGGGCGTGATCAACCTGCGCGGCATCATCATCCCGGTGGTGGACATGCGCATCAAGTTCAACCTGGGCACGCCGGTGTACGACCAGTTCACGGTGGTGATCATCCTGAACATCGGCGGGCGCATCATGGGCATGGTGGTCGACAGCGTCTCGGACGTGACCACCCTCTCGCCCGACCAGGTCAAGCCGGCTCCGGAAATGGGCACGGCGTTCAACTCGGACTACCTGATGGGCCTGGGGACCATCGACGAGCGCATGCTGATCCTGATCGACATCGACAAGCTGATGTCCTCGGCCGAAATGGGTCTGGTCGAAAAACTGGCTGCCTGAGCGCCATTGACTTGAACTTGCAAACATCGATTAGAAGATTCGGGAGCGAACATGCAGCTGCGCGATTTTAAGATTGGCACTCGCCTCATCATGGGCTTCGGCAGCATCCTGCTGATCCTGGTGGCGATGGTCGTGATGACCAATGTGCTCGACATGCACGACAAGTCCTGGCTGCTCGGGCTGGGCGTGGGCGGGGTGGTGCTGGGCGCGGTGCTGGCGCTGGCGATCACGCGCTCGATCGTCGAGCCGCTCGAGGCGGCGGCGGAAGCCGCGCGCACGGTGGCCGCGGGCGAACTGGGCGCGCACATCGATGCCGAGGGCAGCGACGAAATCGCCGACCTGCTGCGCGCCCTGAAGGACATGAACGCCAGCCTGGCCAGCACCATCGGCCAGGTACGCAGCGGTACCGAAACCATCAGCAGCGCTTCGCAGCAGATCGCCTTGGGCAATGCCGACCTGTCGGCGCGCACCGAAGCGCAGGCCAGCTCGCTCGAGGAGACCGCCTCCTCGATGGAAGAGCTGACCTCGACCGTCAAGCAGAACGCCGACAATGCGCGCCAGGCCAACCAGCTGGCGGTGTCGGCCTCGTCGATCGCGGCCAAGGGCGGCGACGTGGTCGCGCAGGTGGTCGATACCATGGGCTCGATCAAGGACAGCTCGCGCAAGATCGTCGACATCATCGGCGTCATCGACGGCATCGCCTTCCAGACCAACATCCTGGCGCTCAACGCCGCGGTGGAAGCGGCGCGTGCCGGCGAACAGGGACGCGGCTTCGCGGTCGTGGCCTCCGAAGTGCGCAGCCTGGCCCAGCGCAGCGCCAGCGCGGCCAAGGAAATCAAGACCCTGATCGGCGATTCGGTCGACAAGGTCGACAACGGCTCCAAGCTGGTCGACGAAGCCGGCCAGACCATGGGCCTGATCGTCACCTCGATCCGCCAGGTGGCCGACATCATGGGCGAGATCACCGCGGCGACCCAGGAGCAGAGCCAGGGCATCGAGGAAGTCAACAACGCCATCGCCCAGATGGACGAAATGACCCAGCAGAACTCGGCCCTGGTCGAGCAGGCCTCGGCCGCGGCCGAAAGCATGCGCGAGCAGGCCGGCATGCTGGGCGCGGCGGTGGGCGTATTCAAGCTCTCCGGCGATCAGCTGGCGGCCCTGCGCAAGCCGGTCGCCGCCAAGCCGGCGGTGCGCCCGGCAGCCAAGCCGGCTGCGCGCGTGGCAGCGCCGGTCCGTGCGGCCCCCGCGCCGAGTGCGGCAGCGGCACCGGCGGCGCCGGCCAAAAAGCTGGCACCGGCGGCCGCCAGCGACGACTGGGAAGAGTTCTGACCGACTTCCCTAAGGGCTTGTGAATGCGGACAATGCGTGACGAAGAGGATACCAAGGTGCCGCAACATAAACAGGATACTGTCAAGGAGTTCAATTTCACCCGTGGTGATTTTGAACGGGTGCGCACGCTGATCTACCAGCGTGCCGGCATCTCGCTGGCGGACAGCAAGCAGGAGATGGTCTACAGCCGCCTGGCGCGGCGTCTGCGCGCCACCGGCATCGATTCCTTCAGCGACTATCTGAACGACCTCGAAGGCGGTCGCCTGGGCGAGGAGTGGGAATCGTTTACCAATGCGCTGACCACCAACCTGACCTCGTTCTTCCGCGAAGCGCACCATTTTCCGCTGCTGGCCGAGCATCTGAAAAAGCTGCGCGACGGTCCCATCACGATCTGGTGCTCGGCCAGTTCGACCGGCGAGGAACCGTATTCGATCGCCATGACCGCCTGCGAAGCCTTCAACAGCCTCACGCCGCCGGTGCAGATCGTCGCCACCGACATCGACACCAACGTGCTGGCCACGGGGGAGAAGGGCGTGTACGGCATCGAGCGCATCGACAAGCTCGCGCCCGAGCGCGCACGGCGTTTTTTCCAGCGCGGCAAAGGGGCCCAGGAAGGCATGGTGCGGGTGCGTCCCGAGCTGCGCCAGCTGGTCTCCTTCAAGCAGCTCAACCTGCTGGCCGACAGCTGGCCGCTGTCGGGCCAGTTCGACGCGATCTTCTGCCGCAACGTGATGATCTACTTCGACAAGACCACCCAGCGCCGCATCCTGTCGCGCTTCGTGCCGCTGATGAAGGACCACGCGCTGCTGTTCGCGGGCCACTCGGAGAATTTTCTGTACGTATCGGAGTCGTTGAAGTTGCGCGGCAAGACCGTCTACGAGCTCGATCGCAGGGCCTCATGAAGGCGCTGTGGTTTTCGGAGAACTGAACATGGCTAACGAACCGAAAGAACAATTCGCCACGAACGTGTATTTCGACCGCACGTTCGACTGCGACGCGGCCAAGATCCTGCCGGGCGAGTACTTCTACACGCCCAAGGACATGCTGATCGTGACGGTGCTGGGCTCGTGCGTGTCGGCCTGCATCCGCGACCGCGTCTCTGGCCTGGGCGGCATGAACCACTTCATGCTGCCCGACGGCGGCGGCGATGCGTCGAACCCCGTGTCGGCCTCGATGCGCTACGGAACCTATGCCATGGAAGTGCTGATCAACGACCTGCTCAAGGCCGGCGCGCGGCGCGAGAACATGGAAGCGAAGGTGTTCGGCGGCGGCGCGGTGCTGCGCGGCTTTACCGCCATGAATGTGGGCGAACGCAATGCCGCCTTCGTGATGAGCTACCTGAAGACCGAGAAAATGCGGGTGGTGGCCGAAGACCTGAACGACATCTATCCGCGCAAGGTGTACTTCTTTCCGCGCAGCGGCAAGGTGCTGGTGAAAAAACTGATGCAGACCCACAACGATACGCTGGCCAAGCGCGAGCTCGATTACGCCAAGCGGCTCAAGGTCGAGCCGGTGGGCGGCGATATCGACCTGTTTTAAGAATTGAGAGCGGCTCCTATGAAGACCAAGGTACTGATCGTGGACGACTCGGCACTGATCCGCAGTGTGATGAGCGAGATCATTTCCAGCCAGAGCGACATGCAGGTGGTGGGCGTGGCCCCCGACCCGCTGGTGGCGCGTGAACTGATCAAGCAGACCAATCCGGACGTGCTCACGCTCGACGTCGAGATGCCCAAGATGGACGGCCTCGACTTCCTCGAAAAGCTGATGCGCCTGCGGCCGATGCCGGTGGTGATGGTGTCCTCGCTGACCGAGCGCGGCTCGGAAATCACCATGCGCGCGCTGGAACTGGGCGCGGTCGATTTCGTCACCAAGCCGAAGATCTCGATCCAGAGCGGCATGCGCGAGTACACCGAACTGATCGCCGACAAGATCCGCGCCGCCGCCAGGGCGCGCATCCGCCCGCGCACCCTGACCCCGGGCGCGCCGCCCACCGCGCTGCCGGCCCTGCGCAATCCGCTGACGTCCTCGGAAAAGCTGATCATCATCGGCGCCTCCACCGGCGGCACCGAAGCGATCCGCGAATTCCTGATGCAGATGCCCTCGGACTGCCCCGGCATCCTGATCGCCCAGCATATGCCGGAAGGCTTCACCACCTCGTTCGCGCGGCGCCTCGATTCGCTGTGCAAGATCAGCGTGCGCGAAGCCCACGGCGAGGAGCGCATCCTGCCCGGCCACGCCTACATCGCGCCGGGCCACTCGCACCTGCTGCTGGCGCGCTCGGGCGCCAACTATGTCACCCGTATCGAACAGAGCGAACCGGTGAACCGCCATCGGCCCTCGGTCGACGTGCTGTTCCGCTCGGCCGCGCTGGCGGCGGGCAAGAATGCGGTCGGCGTGATCCTGACCGGCATGGGCAAGGATGGTGCGGCCGGCATGCTCGAAATGAAGACCTCCGGGGCGCATAACTTCGCCCAGGACGAGGCGTCCTGCGTGGTATTCGGCATGCCGCGCGAAGCCATTGCGCTGGGCGGCACGCACGAAGTGGCATCCTTGCAAGATCTGCCGGGCCTGGTGCTTGGCTATCTTGCAACGCATGGTGCGCGCGCGTTGCGTGTTTGAGCCGAAAGGCGTTTATTTGCAATCCCATTGTTCGCCTCACGGCAACAAAAATGCTATGCTTCAGACTGCTTCCGCAGGACGAAGCGCTATCAATAACCAGAGTAGAGAATCAACGGAGTAATTCATGGCTGATCCAAAGATGCGCTTTTTAGTAGTAGACGATTTCTCGACGATGCGCCGCATCGTCCGCAATCTGTTGAAGGAACTGGGTTACGCCAACGTCGACGAAGCGGAAGACGGCGTGATGGCGCTGGCCAAGCTGCGCAGCGAGCCATTCGACTTCGTGGTCTCGGACTGGAACATGCCGAACATGGACGGCCTGACCATGCTGCAGAACATTCGCGCCGACCCCACCCTGGCCAAGCTGCCGGTGCTGATGGTGACGGCCGAAGCGAAGAAGGAAAACATCATCGCCGCCGCGCAAGCTGGCGCCAACGGGTATGTGGTCAAGCCGTTTACCGCCGCCACCCTCGATGAAAAGCTGAACAAGATTTTCGAAAAACTCGAAAAAGTCGGAGCCTGAGATGGGCGAGCACAGCGCCGACAGCGCCGTCCACCTGGGCAGCGCATCGGGGGAGCCGGGCACGCACGACGAATTCTTGAGCCGCATCGGCCACATGACGCGCGCGCTGCACGACAGCCTGCGCGGCCTGGGCCTGGATAAATTGATTGAAAAGGCGGCCAGCGACATCCCCGATGCACGCGACCGTCTCGATTACGTGGCGCGCCTGTCCGAACAGGCCGCGCAAAAGGTGCTCAATGCCACCGACGCGGCCTCGCCGCTGCAGGACAGCATCGATACCGGCGCCGCCGAGCTGGGCGCGTCCTGGCAGGCCCTGCTGGACGCACCGGACAGCGGCGCGGCCGACTGGCGCGCCCTGGCCGAACGCACCGTGGCGCAAATGCAGGCCACGCGCCAGCACACCGCCGCTACCCGCGGCCACCTGATGGACATCATGATGGCGCAGGACTTCCAGGACCTGACCGGGCAGGTGATCACCAAGGTCACCACCATCGCCCAGAATCTGGAACAGCAGCTGGTCCAGATGCTGGTCGATTTCGCCCCGGCCGACGTGCGCCGCGAGTTCGACAACACCCTGCTCAACGGTCCGCAGATCAATCCCGAAGGCAAGAGCGACGTCGTCGCCGACCAAAGCCAGGTGGACGACCTGCTCGATAGCCTGGGCTTCTAAGCGGCACGGCGCCCGCCGCGGCGCCGTGCCTGTTCACCGCCCCTCTCGCGAACTCAATATGCACGAAACAAATTTTATCGTCCGCGAACCGCTGCTCGACCCGAAGCAGCGCGTGGTCGCTTATGAATTATCCTGGCAACACCACAACAATCAGGTGGTCACCGATGACGACCTGGAATCCCTGATCAGCTTCGTGGCCGAAAACGTCAACGACGACGAACACGGCTGGCTGCTGCGCGACAAGAGTCTGTTCCTCGACGCCGTTCCCGCCATGCTCTCGCGCGACGCGCTGTTCAACATGCCGCCCGAGCACACCGTGCTGACCATGAAGGCAGCCGACCTGGCCGACCAGGACACCTTGTCCGCGGTGCAGGGCTTGCGTGCCGGCGGCGTGGGCATCTCGGTCCGCGACGGCGACCTCAGCCACCTGGGCCGCAACCTCAACATCACCGCATCCTACGTCGAAGTGCGCTTTACCGGCGCCGACGTGGCCGGGCAGGCGCGCGCCTTTGCGGCCGGCAAGCAGGCCGGGGTGCACATGGTGGGCCGTCCGGTGGCCAGCTGGGCCGATTTCGACGCCTGCGCCGCACTTGGCCTGGACGCCTTCGTCGGCAAGCTGCACCTCACGCCGCGCCCGGGCAATCCGGTCAAGGGCATGAACCCGGCCCAGACCATCATCCTGCAATTGATGCAGATGGTGCAGGCCAATGAAGACGTGCCCAAGATCGAGGGCGTGCTCAAGCGCGACCCGGCCCTGTCGTACAAGCTGCTGCGCTTCATTAACTCGGCCGGCTTCGGCGCCACCCGCGAGATCCAGTCGCTCAAGCAAGCCATCGCGATGCTGGGCTATGCGCCGCTGTACCGCTGGCTGACGCTGCTGCTGGCCACGGCCAGCACCAGCGGCTACTCGCCGGTGCTGATGGAAACGGCGGTGGTGCGCGGGCGCCTGGCCGAGCTGCTGGGCCAGAAAGCCCTGCCGCGCGGCGAGGGCGAGAACCTGTTCGTGGCGGGCATGTTCTCGCTGCTGGACCGGCTGCTGGGCTTGCCGATGAAGGAAGTGCTCGACACCATCCAGCTGCCGGACGAAGTGGTGCGCGCGCTGCTCACGCGCGGCGGCATGTACGGCCCCTACCTGGCCCTGGCCGAGGCTTGCGAACTCAATTCGAACCTGGTGGCCTCGCTGGCCAAGGCGCTCAATATTGCGCCAGTGGATGTCAACAAGGCGCACCTGTCGGCCCTGGCCTGGGCGCAGAATGTGACGACAGCCTAGTCTATATCTCGAGATTGTCGATCAGGCGCGTGGTGCCCAGCTTGGCTGCCGCCAGCACCACCAGCGGCGCCTTCTGGGCAAGGTCGCCGGCCGTGGGCGGCTGCAGATCGTTTTGCTTGCGGATGGAAATGTAGTCAGGCTTCCAGCCGCGCTTGGCCAGCTCGTCCATGGCCCGGTGTTCCAGCTGGAACACGTCCAGATGGCCGGCCCGCACTTCCTCGGCCACCCAGTTCAGCGCCCGGTACAGTGCCGGCGCCTCGGCCCGCTCCGCGTCCGACAGGTACATATTGCGCGACGACAGCGCCAGGCCATCATCGGCCCGATAGGTCTCGGCCGCGATGATCTTGGTCGGCAGGGCGAACTGGCTGCTCATGTTCCGCACCATCATCAGCTGCTGGTAATCCTTCTTGCCGAACACGGCCACCTTCGGCTGCACGCAGGAAAACAGCTTGAGCACCACGGTGGTCACGCCATCGAAGAAGCCGGGGCGGAACTCGCCTTCCAGGGTGTTGTTCAAGTCCTGCGGCGGACGCACGCGGAATTCCTGCGGCTCCGGATACAAGTCCTTTTCGGTCGGGGCGAACAGCACGTACACGCCTTCCTTTTCCAGCTTCTCGACGTCGGCCTGGAAGGTGCGCGGGTACTTGTCGAAGTCTTCGTTGGGCCCGAACTGCAGGCGGTTGACGAAGATCGAGGCCACCACCGGGTCGCCATGCTTGCGCGCCAGGCGCATCAGCGACAAGTGGCCTTCGTGCAGATTGCCCATGGTGGGAACGAAGGCCGTGCGCAATTGTCCGCTCAGCTGGTCGCGCAGTTCGTCGACGGAAGAGATGATTTTCATGAAGGTGTTTCCTGCTTTCTCAACTAAAAAAGGGACTGTATTCAAGCCGGCGAATACGCCAGGCGCACGTAGATCGGCGCAAATGGCTCAGCCTGAGTAATTTCGATCAGCGTTTCCTTGGCCAGTTCCAGCATGGCCACGAAGTGCACGACCACGATCGGCACCCCGTGCTGGCCCTGGAACAGTTCGCCGAACTCGACGAAGCGGGCCGACTGCAGCTGGCGCAGGATGGACGTCATGTGCTCGCGTACCGACAATTCCTGGCGGCTGATCTTGTGATGCTGGGTGAGCTTGGCGCGCCGGAGGATATCGACAAAGGCGCGCTGGATCTCGTCGGCATCGACCTCTGGCCAGACCGGTATATTGCTCTGCTCGACGAACAGCTGGGTGCGCACGAAATCGCGGTCGACCTGGGGAATGGCGTTCAGGTCGTAGGCGGCCAGCTTGATCTGTTCGTATTCGAGCAGGCGGCGCACCAGGTCGGCGCGCGGATCGCCCGCTTCCTCTTCCTCGGCCTTGCGCTGCGGCAGCAGCATGCGCGACTTGATCTCGATGAGCATGGCCGCCATCAGCAGGTACTCGGCGGCCAGCTCCAGATTGTGCAGACGGATCTGGTCGACATACTTCAGATACTGCAGGGTGACCTGCGCCATCGGAATGTCGAGGATATTGAAGTTTTGCTTGCGGATCAGGTAGAGCAGCAGGTCGAGCGGACCCTCGAATGCATCCAGGAAGATCTCCAGCGCGTCCGGCGGGATGTACAGGTCGCTCGGCATGCGCAGCAGCGGTTCGCCGTACAGGCGGGCAATGGCGACCTCGGCGGCCGCCGGCGCGGGGAAGGCGGCGAGATCGTCTGTCGCCGCCTGGTCTGGCAACATGGTCTCGCCCGGAAACTTAGAGCTTGTTCTGGTACACGTAAGCGTTTTGCTTGACGCGCGATTCGGCCGTTTTTTCCTGCTCGGAGAGGGTGATCGGCGCCTTGTCCCACAGCAGGGCGCGGCCGGCGCGCTGGCCTTCTTCCAGATGCGGATTGCTGGCTTTGAGCTGCTTGATGAACAAGGTGTGCTCGGATTCGTACATGGAATGTTGCTTGGACAGTTTCATTGATCGATTCTCGGTGGACAGCAAACAGGCTATTTTACTCTGCGCACCTAGCCGGCGGGAAACCGGCCGGCTAGGGTTGTTGCTTATGGATGCAGGGCGTTGAGCTGGCGGGCGATGATGTCATGGTTCAGCCACAGGGTCGGGCCGATTTCCTCGGCGGCGCCATGGAACATCAAGGGGCCGGCGCCTTCCAGCACGAGCGAGCTGAGGTGGTCGGTGATCAGGGCCTTGCGGTCGCTGTGCTTGGAAGTGATTTCCTCCGAGGTGCCGATCATGATCTCGGCCAGGGCCGGGGTATTGTCCATCGGCCAGGCGGCGAAATTGCGGAAGGTGGCGCTGGTGGCATCGTTGTTGTAGGCCTCGATCTGGTCGAGGATATCCTGCAACTGCACGCCCTCGGCCAGCAGGCCCTGGCAGATCGCCCATTGCTGGTCGGCCCAGGCGCCGCCGCCTTCGCGCTTGAGGGCTTTGAGCAGCGGGAACAGCGACAGTTCCACGCCGACGAAAATATCGGAGGAATTGGTGCGGATTTCCGGGCAGTTGAAGACGGTGGCATGCACGCCCTGGGCCCAGGCGGCCTGGGCCACGCTTTCCAGGCGCATCTTGGCGTAGCCCTGGGTGTAGTTGGTGTAGGTCTGCCACTGGTACTGGCCGCCGATCAGGATCTCGGTGCCGTGGTAGCCGTAGGCCGTGTAGCGGGTGCTGCCGCCGGTGGCCTGCACGCGCGCGCGGATGCCCGCGCTGGCGTTGATCAGGTGCTGCAGGGTGTTGGCCGTGACTTCATCGAAGTTCATCAGGATCA
>CAMLHI010000054.1 GCA_946479705.1 uncultured Oxalobacteraceae bacterium | reverse complement strand
TCTTGGTCTCGGACTTGATGCCGACGCAGTCGCGGTCGAGCATGCGCAGGTCGGGCGCAATACCGCCGCTGATCGCTTCCAGGCCGTGGCAGCGCGCGCAGTTCTGGTTGAAGGCCGAGGCGCCGATCTTGAGCGCCTGCTGGTTCGTGCGGTAGGGATTTTCAGCGAGCCACTTGGCGCCCAGGTCGGGCAGGCCGGTGGTATCGACACCCTGCGGTGTCACGTTACCGTGGGCCTGGGCGAGCAGCGAAGTAGCGACGGCGGCGGCGATGGCGGCAGCGGCGGCGAGGGTGCGGATCGGATGCTTCATGATGTCTCCTGCTTATTGTGGTTGATCGATAAGCAGTAGTGAGCAAGCGCCATGCCATGGACTGTGCGCGGCGGCGCGCCACGCACTGTTCCACGCAGTGCTCCAATCTGGTACAGGTGTTACATGTCCAGGCGTGACAGTGGCAGGCTGCCCGGGTACAGGTGGTCGAGCACGTCGCGCGTGATGGCGCTGGCCAGGCGCGCCAGCGGCTGCGCGCCGCCATCGCCCTCGCGCGCTTCCTGCCACACGGCGCCAGTGGGATGGCGGCCGAGCGCGTCTTCGAGTTCCTCCTGCCAGAACGGCGGCGCTTCGCTTTCGACAAAATTGCCGCGCCCGCGCCCGAAGTGGGCCACGGCCAGGTAGCGCAGCACGTTCGACACCAGCAGCGAATGCAGGAAGTCGTCGGCGAACTGCACGCTGGGCCGGTCGCGCCGGGTGGTGGTGTTGAAACCCCAGGCGGCGCCGGCCATGGTCAGCGCGCCGACGATCCCGCCGATCAGGGCGCCGCCGCCGAAGGTCAGGCCGCCGGCCATCAGGTCGGCCGACAGCCCGGTGGCCGCGCCCGAGACGATGGCACCCAGCAGGCTGGCCTGGGTCTTGTCGACCGGCGCGCGCACCGCGAAGTGTTCGCGCACGCGGGCATGAATGCGGCCGGTTTCGCCGGGATCGAGCTGGTGCAGCTTGAGCAGGCCGGCGGTGGTGGTGGCGATCGAGGCATTCAGGCGTTCGAGCAGCTTCGCCATGGCCTGCTCCTGGCGGTGCTTCTGCGTTCCCTTGCCCAGGCCGACCACCTTCAGGGCCGATTGCAGCATGCCGCCCTCTTCCTCGGCAATCGGCTCGGCGTCGCGCGCGGCGGCGGCCAGCTGCGCCCCGATCAGGTCCATGGCGGCGTGGAAGCGCTCGATGTTGTAGCGCTCCCACACGGCGAACAGGCGCGCGTAGCCGGGCTGCTTGGCCGGATCGAGCACGGCGCCGACGGCATCGTAGAACACCCGTTCGTGCACCCAGCAGCGCGCGAAAGCGTCCAGCGCCAGCACGCCGCGCACGATCGGGAACTGCTCCAGGTGACGCTGCCAGCGCTGTTGTTCGTCGCGCTCCTCGGCCGCAGGGCGCGGCGGCCCCAGCTGGTTGAGCAGCACCAATACCGGCTTGCCCAGCCATTCGAGGATCTTCATCTCGGCCGGCAGGTAGCCGGCGTCGCGCGGATGTTCGGACGAGTTGACCAGATAGAGCACCACATCGGCCGAGTCGCGCGCCGTGCGCAGGGCTTGCTGGCTGAGCCAGAACGGGCGGTCGCGGTAACGGTCGACCACCTCGCGCAGGAACCAGCCGATCGGGTTGCCGGCCAGCGCCAGGCGGCGCAGCAGGCGCACCGAGTCGCCGAAGCCGGGCGTGTCCCACAGTTCCAGGCTGTCGCCTTCGGGGGTGCGCAGCAGCGGGTGGGCTTCTGCCATGGTGGTGACGTGGGCCGCATCGCGCACTTCGCCGACGTCGATGCCGACCAGGGTGCGGGCCAGCGTGGTCTTGCCGTTGTTGGTGTGCGAGATGAGGGCCAGCGCGACCTGGGCCGGATTCATAAGACCGCTCCCTCGAGCGGGCGGCGCTCCGGATACAGCAGGTTGACCACCAGCGCGCGCGCCTTGTGATAGGCGCAGAACTGCTGCCACAGCGCGACGCGCTCGGCCACCCGCGCTTCGTCGCCCATGCGTTCGGCGAAGGCCGATTCGTCCAGCAGCGCCAGCACCGGGCGGCTCGACTGGCGCACCAGATGGCCCAGGAAGGCGCCATGGTTTTCCGCTTCCGGCGTGGCGGCGAGGTTGAACAGGACGGCCGTGGCGCCGATGGCCGGGTCGTTCAGGTCGGCACCGCCCAGAGCGTCCAGCACCTCGTCGCCGTACGCAGCCGACGGGCGCAGCATCAGGCGGGTCTGCTCGCCCAGCAGCGCCACCGCGACGGCGGCCAGGCCGCGATCGCGCGCTTCGTCGAGCGTAAAGCTGTAGGGCAGCACGCGCAGCACGGTGGGCGCGGCGGTGCCGGCGGCCGTGCCGAGATTGCGAAAATACGGCTGCTCCAGGTCGAGCGGAATGCGCGCGGCCATGCGGCGCACGCGCCAATGGGCGAACGCGGCCAGCAGCAGGCGCGGGGCGACCACCAGCAGTACCAGCGTGGCGGCGTACAGGTGCACCCAGCGCGCGCCGCCAGCCAACGCGGGCGCGGCGCCGAAGCGCAGGGCCTGGATGTCGGCCAGAGTGAAGCCCTGCAGCGGCAGCAGCATCAGCGCCGGGGCGAACAGCAGCGACAGGATCGCGTGGACCTGGGCGGCGTCGAGGAAGGTGCTCTCCCAGCCGGCCACGTACTGGGTCAGCAGGCCGCGCGCGTATAGCGACAGCACGGCGCCGAGGCCGAACATGGCGGCCGCCAGGTGAAACACCCTGGCCAGCCGGGCGCCGGTCAGGCGCGCGCTCAGCACACTCCATTCGGCCATGAAGGCGGTCACGCCCGCAGCCAGTGCGTGCGGCAGCTTGCGCGGCAGCGCCGCCGCGCCAACGCTGGCGCGGCGCAGCAGGGGCGACACGTCCTTGCCGCGCCGGAGCAGCGGCGCGGCAAGCAGGAAGAGATAGACCAGCAGGTTCCAGCCGACGATGGTCAGCAGCGGCGCCGACAGCAGATCGACCCGGTGCGGATCGCCGATGCGGTCGGCCAGCGCGCCCACCGCCAGGGCCAGCAGCGGCACCCCGAGGGTGACGGCCGGGCCGATGCCGCGGCGCTGCAGGAAGGCGGAAAACGCGGGCGAACGTTCGCCCAGGCGCTTGAGGATCTGCTCGGCGCGCTGCTGCAGGAAGTGCTCGGAGGTGACCGCCGTCCTGCTCTCGGCCGCCTGCCATTGCGCCAGTTCGCGCGCGCTGCGCGTGGCGTACATGCGGTCGTCCTCGCTCAGGACTTCGCGCTTGGCGTCGGCCGTTTCGATCGCGCGGACCAGCGCCACTTTCCTTGCCAGCTCTTCGTTCATGATTGAAACCGCAATATTAATAAACCAATTGTGCCGTAGTTTGGCCGCGGGCGGGGCACATCTGGCCTGTGCTATCGTAGCGCGCCTTTGCTGCCACTTTTTTTATCATCCATGTCCCAATTCTCCATTTCGCCCACCGCCAATCCCGCCCTGTCCGTCCAGCTCGAGCGCGCAATCGCCAACAAGACCAAGCCGCCCGGCAGCCTCGGCATGCTGGAAACGCTGGCGCGCCAGATCGGCCTGATCCAGCAAACCACCGATATCGCCGTGCGCGCCCCGGCCATCCTGGTGTTCGCCGGAGACCATGGCGTGGTGGCCGAAGGCGTATCGGCCTATCCGCAGGACGTGACGTGGCAGATGGTCGAGAACTTCCTGGCCGGCGGCGCCGCGATCAATGTGTTCGCGCGCCAGAGCGGTTGCGCCCTGCAGGTGATCGATGCCGGCGTCAACCACGTGTTCGGCGCGCGCGACGGCCTGCTCGACCGCAAGGTGGCCAGCGGCACCGCCAACTTCGCCGTGGCACCCGCCATGACGGCAGCGCAGTGCGAACTGGCCATGGTCCATGGCGCCGCGCTGGTCGACGCGCTGGAGGGCAATGTGGTCGGCTTCGGCGAAATGGGCATCGGGAACACGACCGCCGCCGCCGCGCTGATGCACAAGCTGACCGGCGTGGCGGTGGCCGACTGCGTGGGCGCCGGCACCGGGCTGGCCGCCGACGGCATCGCGCGCAAGCAGCGCGTGATCGAAGCGGCCGTGGTGCTGCATGCGCAGGCTGTGACACCGCTGGAAGTACTGGCCACCTTCGGCGGCTTCGAAATGGCGATGATGGCGGGCGCCATGCTGCGTGCCGCCGAACGCCGCATGGTACTGCTGATCGACGGCTTCATCGTCACCAGTGCGCTGCTGGCGGCGGCACGCCTGCAACCTGCGATCCTCGACTACTGCGTGTTCTCGCACTGCTCGAACGAAAACGGCCACAAGCGCATGCTGTCGCAACTGGATGCGCGCCCGCTGCTGAACCTCGACCTGCGCCTGGGCGAAGGCACCGGCTGCGCGCTGGCGCTGCCGCTGCTGCACGCGGCCGTCAACTTCGTGCGCGAGATGGCCACCTTCGAGTCGGCCCAGGTCAGCGACCGCCAGGACTGAGGACCAGGGCTATGCAGGCCATCGTCCACCAGTGCCGCCTGTTCTTCATCGCGCTGCAGTTCTTCACGCGCGTCCCGGTGCCGGCCTGGGTTGGCTTCGAGCCGGGCTGGCTGCAGCATGCCTCGCGCTACTTTCCGCTGGTCGGGCTGCTGGTCGGTGCGGTTGGTGCGCTGGTGTATGCCCTCGCTCACTGGCTGTGGCCCACGCCGGTGGCGGTGCTGCTCTCGACTGCCGCCACCATCTACCTGACCGGCGCCTTCCACGAGGACGGCTTCGCCGACATGTGCGACGGCTTCGGCGGCGGCCTTACGCGCGAGCGCGTGCTGGAGATCATGAAGGATTCGCGCATCGGCAGCTACGGCGCGGTGGCGCTGGTACTGCTGCTGGGACTCAAGTGCACCCTGCTGGCGCTGATGGCGCCTGGAACGGCGATGGCTGCGCTGCTGCTGGCCCATCCGCTGTCGCGTCTCGGCGCGGCGAGCCTGATCCGCTGGCTTGAGTATGCGCGCGAAAACGGCAAGGCCAAGCCGATGGCGCAGGAGATGTCGCGCATGGAGTTCACCATCGCCTTCGTTTGCACAGCCGTGCCGGCGCTGCTGATGGGCGCCGGCGGTTGGCTGGCATGGCCGGCGATTGCCGCTTCCTTTGCCGCCTGCGCCGCCGTGGCCTGCTGGCTGGGCGCCAAGGTCGCGCGCCGCATCGGCGGCTATACCGGCGACTGTCTCGGCGCGGTCCAGCAGGTCGCCGAGGTGGCGATCTACCTGTGCCTGCTGGCGCGGATATGACGCTGCATCTGGTGCGGCATCTCGCGCCGCTGGTGGACAAGGCGGTGTGCTATGGCCGCACCGATCTCGAGGTCGATCCCGCCGCCATCGCCGCCGCCCTGCCCGACCTGCGCGCCCGCCTGCCCGCCGGCTTGAAGGTGTATGCCAGTCCGCTGCGGCGCTGCGCCGCCCTGGCCCAGGCTCTATCGGACAATCTCACCTTCGACAAGCGTCTGACGGAGCTGGACTTCGGCGCATGGGAGATGCGCCGCTGGGACGACATCGCCCGCGCCGAAATCGACGCCTGGGCCGCCGACGTGGTCCACTACCGCCCCGGCGGCGGCGAGAGCGTGGCCGCCATGGCCGCGCGCGTGCTTGAGTTTTACGCGGCGCTGCCGCCCGAACCCTCGGTGATCGTCTGCCACGCCGGCACAATCCGCCTGCTTGCCGCGTGGCGGCCCGGGTGCGATATCGAGACGATGGCGCGCGCCGCCGCGGCCACTCGAAGCGCTGTCGCCTACGGGGAGATCGTCACCATGCAACGTGTATAATTCGGCACGTTTTGGTGCTCGCGCACATGTCCATGTGCGCAGTTAAACGGGAAACACGATGCCGCCAACCGGCCAACGTGTGCTGCCCCCGCAACGGTAAGCAAGTGTCGCCTCGCGCGACAAGCCGCCTCGATCGACCACTGTGCCTCGGCATGGGAAGGTGAGCCGGCCGTACTTGCCAGCCCGGATACCGGCCATGACAGGTGGAAGTGCACGCACTTCCGGTTCCATCCAGCCCACGGGGACGTCGGCCGGATAACACGCTTGCCATTACTGTAGATTCTGATGACCTTTCTGTTACCACGCCTGACGGCACTGCCGCCGCTGGCGCTCGCCCTTGCTTCGTCCTTCGTCCACGCCCAAATCACCATCGAACCGGCGCTGACCGCCGTTCTCGTCACCGCCAGCCGCGCGCCGCAGGCGGCCGCCGACGTCATCGCCGACCATGTGGTCATCAGCGCGGAAGACATCGCGCGCTCGGGCGCAGCCAACCTGGCCGACCTGCTGGCGCAGCAGCGCGCGGTGGAGATCTACCGCAACGGCGGGCCGGGCGCCAGTACCTCAGTGCTCATCCGCGGCGCGGACGCCAAGCAGAACGTCGTACTGGTTGACGGCGTGCGGGTCGGTTCCTCGACCACCGGCGCGGCCAACTGGACCACCCTGCCACTGGCCAATGTCGAGCGCATCGAGATTGTCTATGGCCCGCTGGCGACCATGTACGGCGCCGACGCCATCGGCGGCGTGGTGCAGATCTTCACGCGCCAGGGCAGCGGCCCGGTACGCGTGTTCGGCGCCGCCGGCGCGGGCAGCCGCGGCGCACGCATGGCCGAAGCGGGCTTCGCCGGTTCCACCGAAGGCGAACACGCGGTCAGCTACGCCTTCTCCCTCGCGCGCGACAAGGACAGCGGCTTTTCGGCTGCCCGTCCCGGCCTGTCCTCGTACAATCCCGACAACGACGGCTACGACCGCGACAGCGCCAGCGGACGCCTGGGGGTGCGCCTGAGCGAGAGCAGCGAAGCCGGCCTGATCTACCTGCACAGCCACCTGAACGCGCAATACGATTCGGGCGCATCGAGCTACGACACGCGCACCATCCAGAACCTCGACACCATCGCCGCGTATTCGCGCCACCAGCTGACCCAGAACTGGAGCGTGCGCCTGCAAGCGTCGGAAACGGCCGATGAATCGACCAGCCGGACCAGCGCGACCAGCATCAGCCCCATCGAGACGCGCCAGAATTCCTACACGCTGCAAAGCGACCTGGCCATCGGCAGCGACCTGCTGCAGGTGATCGCCGAGCGCCGCATCGAGGACGTGGTCTCCAATACCAGCGCGGCGCTGATCCGTGCGCGCACGACCAACGCGCTGGCGGCCGCCTACTCGCTCAAGCGCGGCGCGCACCTGGCCAGCATCAGCGTGCGCGACGACGATAGCAGCCAGTATGGCTCCAAGGTCACCGGCGGCATCGGCTACGGCTACCGTCTCAGCCCGAACGTGCGCGTGAACGCCAGCGCCGGCACCAGCTTCCGGGCGCCGACCTTCAACGAACTGTACTCCGCCGGCTTCGGCGTCGAGAGCAACCGCCCGGAACATGGCCGCAACGTCGAAGGCGGCGTGTATTACAAGAGCGGCGTCACCAGCGCCAGCATGGTCTGGTTCCGCAACCGCATGAGCGACCTGCTGGTCAACCTGGGAAAATGCCCGGTCGAAGTAGCCACCCACCCGAACGGCTGCGCCTTCAATGTGGACCGCGCGACCCTGACCGGCGTGTCGATGGCGGCCGCCACCCGCATCGGCAACCTCGACCTGCATACCTCGCTCGACTGGCAGGACCCGCGCGACGACACCACCGGCAAGCTGCTGCCGCGCCGCGCGCACCGGCATGGCTTGGTCGGCGCCGACTACAGCATCGGCCAGCTCAGCGCCGGCGCAACGCTGCAAGTGTCGAGCCGCCGTTTCGACGACACCGCCAACCGCAACAACCTGGGCGGCTATGGCCTGCTGAATCTGCACGCCAGCTACCAGTTTGCCCCTGACTGGTCGATGCTGGTACGCTGGAACAACGCGACCGCCAAACAGTACGAACTGGCACGCAACTACGCCACCGCCGGCTCCACCGTCTTCGCCGGCGTGCGCTACGGCCTGAAATAAGGAGAGCACCGGGTGCATCCGTTTTTCCGAAACCTGCGCTACCGCGCCACGCTCGTGATCGCGACCCTGGCCGTGCTTGCCGTGGCCAGCCTGGTCCTGGCGGGCATGGTCGGCTCGGTGCAGGTACCGCTGGCCGAGATGCCGGCGGCGCTGCAGCAGCTCGCGCACGGAAAGGCGGATACGCTCGCCGCAACCCTGCTGGACCTGCGCCTGTCGCGCGCACTGGTGGCCTTCGTCACCGGCGCCTCGCTCGCGCTGGCCGGCGTGATGATGCAGGCGCTTCTTAGAAATCCGCTGGCCGATCCCTATGTGCTGGGCATTTCCGGCGGCGCCTCGGTCGGCGCGCTGGCGGCCCTGATGACGATGTGCGCGCTGTGGGTGGTCGATGCGGCCGCATTCGGCGGCGCGGTCGCGGTCTCGGCGATGCTGTACCTGCTGGCGCGGCGCGACCTGCGCGGCGGCGGCGCGGCCGAAGGCGGCGCCTCGCTCCTGCTGCTGACCGGCGTGATCCTGTCCTCGGCCTGCTTTGCGATGGTGTCGCTGATGCTGTCGATCGCTCCCGAAAGCCGCCTGCGCAGCATGATCTTCTGGCTGATCGGCGACCTGGCCGGCGCGCCCCTGCGCGGCATGCCCTGGCTGGTACTCTTGATCGCGCTGGCGTTCGCGCTGCGCAGCGCGCGCTCGCTCAATGTCCTGGCGCTGCATGCCGAGGGCGCGGCCACGCTGGGGGTCCGCGTCGGCGCGCTGCGCAAGGGCCTGTTCTTCTGCTCCGGCCTGCTGACGGCGGCGGCGGTCACCAGTGCCGGCAGCATCGGCTTCGTCGGCCTGATCGTGCCGCACGCCTGCCGCTTCGCCTGCGGTCCGGACCACCGCCTGCTGATTCCCGCGGCGGCTCTCAGCGGCGGCGCCTACCTGGTGCTCGCCGATACGCTGGCGCGCACCTTGGTGGCGCCGCAGCAGCTGCCGGTCGGCGTGGTCACGGCGCTGATCGGCGCTCCCGTGTTCCTGTTCCAGCTGCACCGGCTGCACCGCAAATGATCGGCACCTCGCAACTCCTGCTGACGGCCGGTGCACGCACGCTGGTGGAGCGGCTCGACTGGCAGGTTGGCGCTGGCGAATGCTGGTGCATCATCGGCCGCAACGGCGCCGGCAAGAGTACCCTGATGCGCACACTCGCGGGCTTGCGCGATCCCGATGGCGGCAGCGTGACCCTGCTCGGGCGCGCCCTGCCCTCCTGGCCGCTCGCCGAACTCGGACGTCAGCGCGCCTTCCTGGCGCAGTCGCGCAGCGATGCGTTCGCGTACAGCGCCATCGAAACCGTGCTGGCCGCGCGCCACCCCTACCACGCCAACCGCTACTGGGAAGACAGCGACGATCACCGCCTGGCGCGCGCAGCGCTGGCCGCGATGGAAGTCGAGGACCTGGCCGAGCGCGACGTGCGCAGCCTGTCCGGCGGCGAGCGCCAGCGCGTGGCGATTGCGGCCATGCTGGCGCAGGACACGCCGCTGCTGCTGCTGGACGAGCCGGCCAATGCGCTCGACCTGGCGCACCAGGTCAGCACCATGCGCCTGCTGGCGCGCCTGTGCCGCGATCAGGGCAAGACCGTGGTCATGATCGGCCACGACCTGAACCTGGCCTACCAGGCATCCTCGCACGCGCTCTTGATGATGGGCGACGGCGAATGGCTGGCCGGCCCGGTGGACGAGGTGATGCAGGCGCCGATCCTGAGCCGCTACCTGGCCCACCCGATTGAAGTTTTCGAGCACGGCAGCCGCCGTGTATTCATCCCCACCGAGGAATCCGCATGACCGACATCAACGAGCGCCACCGCGTGCGCATGGAACGCAAGAAGGCGATCATCGACCAGAAGATCGCCGAGGCGCAAAAAGAAATCGGCATCATCATCGTCAACACCGGCAACGGCAAGGGCAAGAGCTCGAGCG
>CAMLHI010000053.1 GCA_946479705.1 uncultured Oxalobacteraceae bacterium | reverse complement strand
GCGCGCTGGCCATCCAGCTCAAGGACGATCCGCATGCGATCCAGGTCGAAGGCCACACCGACGTGACCCCGATCAGGAATACCCTGTTTCCCTCCAACTGGGAACTGTCGTCCGTGCGCGCCAGCAGTGTGGTGCGCCTGTTCATCGAGGCTGGCGTGGCACCGGAACGCCTGACCGCCATCGGGCATGCCTCGAACATGCCGGTGGCGCCCAACGACACCGCCGAAGGGAAGGCGCGCAACCGGCGCGTGGCGGTGACGATCCTGTCGGCACTGCCCGATACCACCACCGAGATTCCCACCGGGCGCTAGGAGCGCATGGCGTCGCTGCCCTAGGGGTACTCGATAGCGTTCGCCCGCCCGCACTGGGCAGGCGCAGCCTGTCCTGCCTGGCGCGCAACACGCCAGGAAGATATTGACGCCAGGCCTACCCGCATTTGTGCTGAATTTCTTATCACCGCCGATGTCCAAATTCGGGACGACGCATTGAAAGGAGATTCGACAATGAGACGGAGAACTGGCAATTGCATTCCTGCGTTGGGCCCCTGCCTGCTACTGGCTGCGTGCGCTACGCCATTTTCCGACAGGCTGATGGAAATGGACTGGTCGCAGCAGCCTGCCCCGGGCACGATCACGGTAGGGAAGCCGCAAATGTACCAGCGTGCATCGCTCATCAATGAACGGCAGGAAGAGAAAGAATGGCTGAAAAGTCAGCTTACCGGAAGCGAGATTGCCACGTTCCCTCCTGAAATCGCGCGCGAGGTGGAACAGATCACTGCCGTTGCGGCGGCACTGAATTACAATGCCGATCCTGCGGGCGCACTGAGCTATCGGCACAGCAGCGAGACCGGCGAAATCCAGCAGCAGATCGATGTCCTCAAGCTGCAGGGGCAGCTGGACCAGCTCAAGGACCAGATGCGCAGCGGCGCGGCGGCCTCGGGCGCGACTGGCGGTAGCGGCGGGCAGGGGGCGTCGCCTTCGTCCACCGGTGCGCTGGACACCGAGAAACTCAGAGCGCAGCTGAAGGAGCTCGTTGACCGCGTGAACACCGCGCTGGCGAGCCGGCCCGTTGCCAATCTGCCAGCTCCAACCGGAACGCTCGCGGCTAATCCGGCCGAAGTCTTTCGCGATCGCTCAGCCTACCGGAACGTGCTCAAGGCGGCCAGCAATGCCGCCGATCTCGACGACTTGCACGATTTCGCCGGCGGTGCCCTCATTCGCATGAACTTCCAGGCAACGGTACTGCCCCAGGCTGCCCACTCGAGAGCGCCGGGCGTGGTCCAGATGACAGTCAAAGAGCCGGTGCTCGACCAGCACGACCGGGAACGCATCTACAAGGGCTGGCTGGAGCACATAAACCTGCATCTGAACCGTCCAGGCGGCAGCGGATGGACGCCGGACGCCGATCTCCTCAACTCGGCAGCAGCCGATAATTTCGATCTGCTGGAGTATCGCTATTCACTACCGGGCACTACAGTCCGTGCGGCGGGGCCATCCAAATGTCCCGGACTCCTGCTGGTACGCGCCCCCGGCAATGGGTGCGGCGTATTGACGTTTGCACTGCCCAAGTACGGTGCGGCCTTGCCGCAGGAAAAAGCGTACGTTGAACTTCCGGACAAGCTGCCTATGTTGCAGCTGGGTCGAAGCGTTGAAGCCGATAAAGAGCATTACGACGAACTCTACAAACTCGTTCGCGGCAATGCCACGGCCATCGTGCATGAGTGCGTGCTGCGCGGGCCGCCAGAGCGTCACCCCGGCCCGGCGTTTGACCTCTACAACGGTGTCCTGGAGGCGCTCAGCCGTACCGCCGTGGCAGGTACCTTGGACAATATTCAACGGGCAGCGCAACGCATGTTAGCGCTGAACCATATCGATGCGCCCAGTCCTGAAGGAATGGTCAGGACGATCAGCGAACACGCCGCGCGTGCGCGCCAATTCCTCGCGACGTTCCGGCAGGCTGCATTCGTAGACTGCCCGGATGACAAGGTACAAGCGTTCGAGGACATTGCGCCGCCGATGTATGTTCCGCCAGGTTTCAATAACGTATTGGGCGTATTGGGCGGCACCGGACGCATTGCCGTGTATGACATCGGCCCACGGGAACAGGTCCGCCAGGTGTCCACCGTTTCGCGGGTTGCCAACAGCGTTGCGGTGGCCGTCGCGCTGGCGGCGACGGCGCCGAGGTCGGGGAAGAGTGCGCAGGCGGCGTCCGACTACTCCCGGCAGGCAGCCGGCAAGGCCGCCACGGTAGAGCGCGTACCCGGCCTGATCGGTTACGCGCTGCCCGACCAGAGCCCATCCTACCAAACCTTCGGGTGGATTATCGGCCCCGCAGTCACCCTCGATCCAAAAGGCGACTTGAGGCTCGAACAAACCCTCCGCCCCCTGGACCTCTCGGTCGACCTTTCCGTCCCGGCCTGGTGGCCATGGTTTACGATCGATACCGTTTTAGTGTGGACACCAAGCGTCAAGTCGATTTTAGCGGGGAACATCAAGATCCCCGGCCAACAACCGCTTGTCATGAAAGTTCCAATGTCGACAAACTATGCCGACTATGAGGCATTGACGATGCGCATAAGGCGGGGTGGCCTGAATGAAAATCGTCAGGTGTCGCTGGACGAGGGCCAGCTGGACGAGCAGGCCGTGCATGCGTGTCGTCCTAGCACGGTATTTATCCGGGGGCCGTCTATCTGGCGGGCGGTATCGGTGCTGGTGGGCGGCTATCGGCTGGAGGAATCCGCGATCGCCGTAGCGCCCGATATGTCCGGCATTTTGCTGACGGTTCCGGCTTTGGCCTCCCCGCTGCTGGACGGGCGCGACGGCAAGGTTTCCATATCGGTGTTTACGCGATATCGGGAAGCGATCGGCAAGATCCGCTACATAGCAAAACCTGCGCCCGGGGGCTGCGCGGCTGTCGAGAACGAAACGCCTGCGGAGGGAAAACCAGCGCAGCTTAATTGAGGCAGGAGCACATCAAGGAGAGCAATCATGGAACGAGGTATCACGCACATCGGCGGTTTAACCTACGTCAGCGGTACGAGCCGGATCATCCACGCGACAGGCTTCATCGAGACAGTGCTGCCGCCAACGCCGGTCTATTTTGACCCGCTCGCATTCGACATCGTGGACGGCCAACACGTTTGGTTTGTAAGGGATGCGTCCAGGCCGAACTGGGCATCGCGCGTCGGCGCTACCGCGCCTGCACATACCTGGTGGAACCCGCCGCGCCACGTCATGCGCTAACCCGAAACGCGATTGTCGGCTGGACGACGTCGTGTTTCCCGGGCACTGCGCGCCTTCATGCTTGTGCGCCGGTCCAACGGTATGCGAGGATGGATCGGTGGGCAGTGCGGGAGCGAATCGATGATCGATGGACGGCTTGACGTGCTTGAGAAGAGCGGTGGACTTACCCTCATTTTGCACTTGAAAAATTTATACGCGCATGCCGTGTATCTGCCGAGGGAACTGGCCGAGGACGATGAACTGTTCGGTCCTTACGGCGACATCCGTATCTCGAGCGGCAAGGTGGTGCCCTACATCGGCCCCAAGGTCAAGCGCGCTGCCTCCGATCTGCTCGCGCTCGGCCCGCACGGGCAACTGTGCCACGCCATCGACATCAGCCGCGCCTATGCCTTCCTGCTGGTCGGCACACCAACATTTTGCAGATCGCGGACGGCGTGGGCGTGAGCGCTCCGGCCGTGCGCTTCACTTTCACGCGTCCCTCATTACTGCTGCGCCGGCGCATTCTCGCCGAAATACTCGTGAGAGTCGGCGTTGTCGATCACCTTGGCCGGATCGCTGATGGCCAGGCTGGCCGCGCCGGACTGGCCGTACACCCAATCGTCAGTCCCTGCGACCACATTGAAGTGGCTCATTTCGTGCACCAGGGTGCCGCCTTTCGAATCGGTGCCGGTCAGCGGCGCCGACCAGAAGGCCTTACACACGTAGATGGTGTAGGCTGGGTCGGATACACGTAGGCGTAGTAGGTCTTCTTGTAGCCGCAGTCCACCGTGATCGGCCTGTTGGCAAAAGCATTTTTGAGCGCCACGAAGTGCGCCTTCACGGTGGCCGCGCAGGAGCCGGCCGAGACGGCGCTGGCGATGGTGCATGTCGCGCACGCCGGGCAAGCCACCGTAGCGTTTGATCTGGATGTCGTGAATGGTGTAGACAGAAGCTGGCTTAATCCACCGCTATTGCCTCACTTGACCAATTCTCGAATAATTTCATGATCGTCGCGCATGACGCGTTCAGCCAGCTCCACCTGATGCACGAACTCGGGATCGTAGGGGGTGATACGGTAGGCGCCATCCGGTGCCTCGGTCAGGCAGAGGATATCGCCGTCTTGCAGATGCAAACATTGCTTGGTTTCTTCGTCGGGGATGAGAACCTGGCGGCCGGCGATTGTGGTTACCGTGAGCGTCAACATGGCGAAGCCTCCCGTGAAAGTACTCATTATAGGAAGGCCCGCCTATGCGAGGCAAACTGAGCAATGGAAGGAATGTGGCCCTACACAGGCCGGCTTGATGTCGCTCAGCCGACCACGAAGCGGCGCGAAGTGTGGCTGTTGCTGGTCTGGCCCGAGGCACCGTAGACGCCGGGGGCGGCCGCGCTTCGCACCGCGAAGTGAGCTTGCGAATATCTCAAAATGAGATAGAATGGCAGTATGCGAGTCATATCGAACAAAGCCCTTACCGATTTTTCGTCAATCCACCCACCAGCGGGCGAGCCATTGCAAGCTTGGCGCAAGATCGTAGAGTCGCGGCCCTTCGCAAATTTTGCGGAAATCAAGGCGACGTTCAACGCGGTTGACAAGGTGGACGTTTACTACATATTCGATATCGGCGGCAACAAATACCGGATTGTTAGCGCCATCCACTTTGATCAGCAAAAGCTGTTTGTCCGGCACGTTTTCACGCACAAGGAGTACGATAAATGGATGCCGTAATGGACCGTTCGCTTGTCGAAGAAATCACTGCACGCTTTCAGGCGCTGGCGGCGCTTGTTCCACTCAACGCTATTCGCACGTCGGGCGATTACGACAAGGCTGTGTTGATGCTCAACCAGCTGCTCGATGCCGGCGCAGCAGACGAAAATTCGCCGTTGGCCGACCTGGTGAACACTATTGGCGCGCTGATTGGCGATTACGAAGATACCCACCATCCGGTAGCCGAGGTGGCGCCTGTCGCGGCGCTACGCTTCTTGATGGAGCAACATCAGCTTACGCAATCCGATCTCCAGGAGGTCGGAACGCAGGGCGTCGTGTCAGAGATTTTGCGTGGTAAGCGCGAACTGAACGTCCGACAAATTAAAGCCCTGGCGGAACGGTTTCATGTCCCGACAAGTCTTTTTATCTGACGGATGGTCCTAAGCGGGCTGGCTTAATGGTTCGCTCAGCCGACCACGAAACGCCGCGAAGGCTGGCTGTTGCTGGTCTGGCCCGAGGGACCGTAGACGCCGGGGTCGGCTGCGCCCGCGGGCGTGCGCATGGCGTTGAGCAGGGTGTGGGTATTGTTGAGCTGCTTGGAGATCAGCATGCCGTTGACACGGTTGAGCTCCTTGGCCTGGCGGGTGGCCGCCAATAAATCCTGCCACAGCGAGGCGCCATCCTTGTCGCCGTGCTGCTCGATCCATCCGGCCATGCTGGCGTCTTCGGCGGCAAAGCCGGCCTGCGCCAGCTGGTCGTGGCGGGTCTTCGACAGCGCGGCCATCTGCGCCACCAGCTGCGACTTTTGCGCCGTCACGGCCGTCAAGCCATCCGTATCGGCCGCCACCAGCAGGCGCTGCTCCTGTTTCATCAGCTCGATCAGGGTATTGATGAGCGAGAATTCGTCGCGGACGGTGTGGATCGGACTGGCCATTGCCTAAACCTCGAATCGCTGCAGGGAGCGAATTAGCGTTTGCGCGAATGCAGCAGGTCGCGCACTGTTTCCAGCAAGCCGTCCGCTACCTTCTCGGAATTTACCTGGAACTGACCGTCGGCGATTGCCAATTTGATCCGCTCCACCTTTTTGCTGTCGAACACGGCGTTGCTGCTGCCCACCGCGCTGGCCAGGGCCTGGCCTTGCGTCGACAGGCGCACATTGTCGGTGCTGACCGGGACGGCAGGCGCGGCCGCCTTTTCCGTGCCTTTCGCGCTGGTGGCCGGCGTATTGACGCTCGGCAGGCCAGGGCTACTCTTGAGGTTATCGTTGATTTTCACAGCATCGTCCTTCTCTGGTCGGAGACATACACTCCGGGGTATGCGTAAGTAACGGCGTCCTGTGCAGAAACTTTAGTGCTGCGGCGCAGATTTCTTGGCCCCGGAAAGCCTGTCTAAAACGCCACTTCGACCGTGCCTCCCGCTATCGCCACGCCGCTCAGGATCGCGCCGCCGCTGGTGCGCACCTGGACCACCTGGCCTTCGCCGGCCGTGCCGATGGCGCGTCCTTCGGCCGAGACCGAAAACCCGGCGCCGCTGGACACCACCCGCACCGCCTGGCCCTGCTGCACCACCGGTTTGCTGCGCAAGGCATCGAGCCGCAGCGGGGCGCCGGCCGCCAGTGCCATCGTGCTCGAGCGCCCGACCGCCTGGTCGGCATCGGTGGCCACGCCGTTGGGCAGGGCCGCCAGGTCGCCGCTGACCATGACCAGCTGCGAGGCCGCGATCGGCTGGCCCGGCGCCAGGGGCACGGCGGCGGCCACGTATTGGCCGAGCACGCTCACCTGCGCTTGAATATACACCGTCCACGGCGTTGGTGCCGCGCAACGCACGCCCACCGTGGTCTTGCCCCAGGGCCGCGTCCCGGGCTGCTGGAATGCCTGCGGCACGGCGCAGGCGGCCAGCGCCATGCGCGCATCGATATTGCCGACCGTGATGGTGACCTGGCCCGGCAAGCCGGCGCTTTGCGCCTGCAAATACTGCTCGACCACCTGGCGCAGGGCGCCCACGTCCTGGCGCGCGGGGGCGGGCAGGGGCTGCTGGGCCAGCGCCAGGCTGGCGCACATCATGAGTGGGGTAACGAGGGCAAGTTTCATCGGTCCTTCCTTGGTATGCGAGCATTTTGCCCCCCGCTAAGGCAAGCTGAACGGATGAATAGCCCGGCTTTGGGACGCCTTATCCTTCGATTGACTTGCCCGCGGCTTCCGTAATATCGATCCTGTCACACAACGAAAGCGGAGCCCAATATGATTGGCAAACTCGACGATTACCTGCGGTTCAACGAAGCGGCGCTCAGCCTGCGCTCGCAGCGCCAGCAATTGCTGGCATCGAACATCGCCAACGCCGACACGCCTAACTACAAGGCCCGCGACATCGACTTCGCCAGCGCCCTGCAAGGCGTGCTGGCACGCACCGAACCGCCCGCCGGCGTGCTGGCCAAGACCGCCGCCGGCCACGTCGGTGGCGCCGCCCAGAACGGCGACACCCTGCCGGACGGCACCCCGGTGCTGTACCGCACCCCGGCCCAGGGTGCGGCCGACAACAACACGGTCGACATGGACGTCGAGCGCAACCAGTTCGCCGACAACGGCCTGCGCTACGAAGCCGGCATCACCATGATCAATATGCAGATCCGCGGCCTGATGGCGGCCATTCAGGGAGGTCAGTAATCATGTCGCTGTTTAATATCTTCAATGTGTCGGGCTCGGCCATGAGCGCCCAGGCCCAGCGCCTCAACACCGTCGCCAGCAACCTGGCCAATGCCGACAGCGCCACCAGCGCCACCGGCCAGGCTTACCGCGCCAAGCAGGTGGTGTTCCAGGCGGTGCCGACCGAAGGCGGCGGCACCGGCGTGAAAGTGCAGCAGGTGGTGGAAGACAATTCGCCGCTCAAGCAAGTCTACGATCCCAAGCATCCGATGGCCGACGACAAGGGCTATGTGGCCATGCCGAACGTCAACGTGGTCGATGAAATGGTCAACATGCTGTCGGCCTCGCGTTCCTACCAGTCGAACGTGGAAACCATGAACGCGGCCAAGTCCCTGCTGCTCAAAACCCTGACGCTCGGTCAATAATCGCTAAGCCACCATGACAACCGTACAAAATTCCACCTCGGCCGTCTCGCAAGACCTGATGAACGCCGTCAACGCCAAGAGCGCCACGGCGACCGACAGCGTGCAGGCCGACACCGACAAGTTCATGACCCTGCTGGTCACGCAACTGAAGAACCAGGACCCGCTCAACCCGATGGACAACGCCGAGATCACCAGCCAGCTGGCGCAGCTGTCGACGGTGACGGGCGTGAACAAGCTCAATGCCACGCTGGAAACGCTCAAGACCAGTTACCAGTCCTCCGAGTCGCTTTCCGCCGCCAACATGATCGGCCACGGCGTGCTGGTCGAAGGCAACTACGCCAACCTGTCCTCGGGCAAGGCCATCATGGGCGTGGAACTGGCCAGCGCGGCCGACAATGTGCAAGTGGTGGTGACCGATCCGCGCACCGGCAAGGACGTGAGCACCATCGACCTCGGGCCCCAGAAAGCCGGCAGTCTGCCCTTGACCTGGGACGGCGTGGCCGACAACTCGGCGCTGGACGACAAGGGCAATCCGGTCGCCCTGGCCGACGGCAAATTCACCTTCCGCGTGGTGGCCACCCGCGGCGGCGAGCAGCTCAAGGATGCCAAGGCGCTGGCTTTCGACGTGGTCAGCAGCGTGACCACCAGCGCCAAGGATGGCGTCAAGCTCAACCTGCCCAACAAGGGCGCCGTGGCGATGGCCGACATCAAACAGATTCTGTAATCAAGCCGCTTCAACACATCACATTTTCAGGAGAACAGCATGTCTTTCCAACAAGGTCTTAGCGGCTTGAATGGCGCTGCAAAATCGCTCGACGTTATCGGCAACAACATCGCCAACGCCAGCACGGTCGGCTTCAAGGGTTCGCAAGCCCAGTTCGCCGACGTCTACGCCAACTCGCTCAACGGCGCCGGCGGCAACCAGGCCGGTATCGGCACCAAGGTCTCGCAGATCGCCCAGCAGTTCACCCAGGGTAATATCGAATCGTCCAACAACCCGCTCGACATCGCCATCAACGGCGGCGGCTTCTTCCGCACCACGGCGGGCGGCGCGACCCAGTACAGCCGCAACGGCCAGTTCTCGCTGGACAAGGAAGGCTTCATGGTCAATGCGCAGGGCGCCAAGCTGACCGGCTACATGGCCAATCCGCTGGGCGACATCCTGGCCGGTTCGCCGATTCCACTGCAAATCAACATGGCCGACCTGAAGCCGGTCGCCACCACTACCGTCAACACCCAGATCAACCTCGATTCGCGCAGCAAGGTGCCGAGCGAAGGCCCGTTCGATCCGAGCAATCCGTCCACCTACAACAAGCAGACCCCGATCGACGTCTACGACAGCCTGGGCAATCCGCACGTGATGTCGACCTACTACGTCAAGAGCGCCCCGGGCGTGTGGGACGTGTATGCCTCCAACGACGGCACTGAAGTGACGGCACTGAAAGTGTCGGCCGCCGCACACGACAACGACGCCGATCCCACCTTCGCCACTACCCAGGCCCGCAACGACTGGCTCGTCCAGTCGACCACCGTGCCGCAAGACCCCGTTGAGCTGCAGAACCGTGCTGGCGCTTATGCTAGCGCGGCGCGCGACGCCGTGATCGAGGCCATGACCAAGCTGGGCCTGGATGCGGGTGGCGTCGACGTCGCCGCCGTCACCGCCGCTGCCGATGCCGCCGGCCTGGTCATCGGCACCACGCCGGAAGCCATCGACGCCGCTATTGCCAAGGCCGTCAACGTGCCGGCCCGTCCGGTCGGCCGCATGTCCTTCGACCAGTTCGGCTCGCTCGTGCAGCTGCAGCAGAACGTGTATGACGACAGCAACGTGCTGAGCTACGAAGACCGCAAGGGTGCCGGCCTGACCGTGTCGCTGCCGATCTTCCCGCGCACCGGCGCCGAAGGCTTCCTGCAAATCGCGGAAAAGTTCACCGATTCGACCCAGTACGGTTCGGTCACCAGCGAAAAGAAATC